>NZ_JAMBDS010000008.1:0-82694 GCF_025143785.1 Brachybacterium sp. p3-SID1565 | reverse complement strand
TCGACGGGGGAGCGGATCGGGCACGGGGCCCGGTCCGGTGCGCGTCAGCTGTCCTGCGCGGTGTTCTTGACGTCCTCGGCGTTGCTCTTGGCCGAGTCGGTGACCTCGTCCTTCTGGATCTGCGCCTCGAGCTTCACGTTCTCGGCGCTGTCCTGAGCGGACTCCTTGACGTTCTGGGCAGCCTGCTGAGCGGGCTCCTTGAGCTCGTCGGCCACGTGGCGGGCCTGGTCCTTGACGTCGTCGAGGACCGGCTGTGCGCGATCCTCGATGTGCTGGGCCAGACGCTGCTCCTTCTGGGAGGCGGGCAGCAGCGAGGCCGCGAGCCAGCCCACGCCCAGGGCGATCAGACCGGCGGCCAGGGGGTTGCCCTGGGTCTGCCGCTTGATCTGGTGGGGTGCCCGGCGTGCGGCGTCACCGGCGTCCTGCGCCGCGGACTGCACGCCGTACTTGGCGCTGGATGCAGTGTCGGAGACGCTGGTGCCGACGTCGTCGGCCGTCCCCATCACGCGGTCCTTCACACCGCCCACGGCGTCGCGCACGGCGCCGCGGGCCTTGTCGACCTGGCGGTGGGCGACGTTGGAGGGCGTGACCTTCTCGGCCATGGCGTCCACGTCGTTGGACAGGTTGTAGCGGGTCCGCTCGATATCGGCACGGATCTCGTCAGGATGCTGCTGGTTCATCGCGGTTCCTTAGAGGGAGTAACGGCTTCGGGGACTTGCTTGAGGGTCTCGGCGGTCTGCGGAGCGCCCTCGATCTCGTCGATGTTCTTCTTGCCCACCACGGCGAGGATGGCGGCCGGGATCGCCCACAGGATCGCGAGGATCACGCCGGCCCATGCGTAGCCGATGACGGTGCCGCCCAGGGCGGCCCACAGGGCGATGGACAGGAACAGCAGGACGAAGTGCCCTGCCACACCGGCGCCGCCGAACATCCCGGCGCCCTTGCCCGCCTTCTTGGCGGAGATCGTCAGCTCGGCCTTGGCCAGCGCGATCTCCTGTCGGATCAGCGTGGACAGGTCCGTGGTGACCTTGGACATCAGGGTCCCCAGGGACTCCGTCTCCGCCCGGCGCTCGGCCTCGGTGGGTGGAGGGGTGTACTGGGAGCTCACCGGATGTCACCTCGCCCATCGGTCTCGGGCAGGCGCGGGGGCACCGGACGGGTCGGCTCGGCGGGGGGCACCGGAGCGTCGTAGGGGTAGCCCTGCTGGCCGGGTGCGTCGTACCCCGGGGTGCCGGGGACCGCCTGGCCGACGGACGGGTCCACGGGCGGGACGGTGCCGCCGGTGGTGTATCCCGGCTGCGGGTCCACGGGGGTGGCCCGGTACTGGCCGTCACCCGGACCGTAGAAGCCCGCGGTGCCGGTGCGGCTGGCCCAGACGTCCTGGTCGTCGTCGTCGGAGTGGACCTGAGCGACGGAGCGGGTGAGGCGCCCGGCCGCGAAGCCGAGGCCGGCGGCGATCGCCAGGAACGCGACGGGGCGACGGCGGGCGAAGCTCTTGACCTCGGTCAGCACGTCGGCCGGCTCGTGGTTCTCCAGCCAGTCGGCGAGGGCGGCGGTGCGGTCGGTGACCTGCTGGGCCAGATCGGTGGCCAGGCCGTCCTCGGGCTTCTCGCCGCGGGACATCCGGCCCAGGTCGTCGGTGAAGGTGCGCACCGTGCCGGCGGCGCGGTTGAGCTGGTCTGAGGCCTGGGTGCTGAGGGTCGAGGAGGTCTCGTCCCAGAGCTTGCGGCCCTCGCGCACGGCATCGTCCTTCACGCTGAGGGCCTCGTCCTTGGCGGTGCCGGCCACAGCGCCGCCTGCCTGCTTGGTGTCCTCGGCGACGTTGCGTGCGGAGTCCTTGGCCTGCTGGCCGGTTCCACTCTTGTCGTCGTCGTAGGGGACGGGTGGCGGGGGCACCGCGGTGCCCTGCACGCCGGGGCCGGGGATTCCCTGGCCCTCCACACCGCCGGACGTGGTGCCAGGCGCGCCCGGGGTGGGCGGCTGGTTCCACGGCTCCCCGCGGTGGGTCTGGTTCTGGTCACGGTAGGGATCGGTCATGACATACCTCCCGGGTCTCGAAACGCACACCGGTTGTGTGGGCGCCATGGCTCGACCCTAGGCGGGAGCGTGTGATGTTGCAGAATCGTAAGTCCAGACGTTCGGTAGGCCCTGGGGCCTGTTGTACAATTCCGGGCTTTTTCGCGCGTCATCCCTCCCGGGGCCGCTCACTCCTCCGCCTTCTCCCCCACATCTCGCGCTGGCCAGCCGTGATGTGAGCCGTAGCGCCTGCGGCGGCGCGAGCGCACCCGTGCCGGGTGACCGCTGTGCCCGACTTGGGAAGTTGGTCCCTCGTCCGTGTCGGATCGTCCCAATCCATGACCAACCGGTAGACCTAGGTCACATCCGGAGGCTTCCGAGCGGTGCCGCGGACATGGTCGAGGCCCCGACCGTGGCGCGGGCGCAGCGGTCAGGGCCTCGAGCAGTGCTGGTCAGACGTCGCTCTCGGGGTGGCGCATGATGTTCAGCACCGCGGCCACGAGTCCTCCCCACACGGTGAGGATCGAGACGGCCATCATGACGATCGCGGAGACGGACATTGACTCCTCCTGGAGTTCGGGAACAGTGGAGAGTTTGGGTGCCTGAGGATGCGGGCCTCAGGGACGGCCGTCCTGCGGCCCGGCCGGGCGCAGCTGGTGGGGGGTGGCCACGTCATGGCCGGACAGGCCGGTGCCGGGGACCACGGGCGGTGCCAGTTCGTCCCCGTCGGAGTCCGGCCGGTTCAGGTTCGAATCGCGGGGCCAGGGCAGCAGGGACAGCACCACGCCGCCCACCACCAGGCTCAGTGCCATCAGCCAGCCGAACACGATGTTGAACCACAGCGGGTAGCCGGAGTAGGTGCCCTCGCCGCCGATCAGGTCGATGGTGGAGGCGATCAGCGAGACGCCCAGCACGATCGGCACGATCACCGCCACGGAGACGGTCCATCCCGTGCCCAGGCGGAACGAGCCGCGCAGGTTCAGGTGGTCGCGCAGTGTGGGCAGGGCCCGCACCAGGTAGACCAGGACCACGGTGCTCACCAGGGCGGCACCGACGATGCCGTACTGGTTGGCCCAGTTGTCCATCACGTCCAGCAGGGCAAGGCCCATGGTGGTGGGGAACACCGCGATCGAGAACAGGCCCAGCGGGACCGTCACCAGCAGCGTGGCCGGCACGCGGGAGAGCCCGAACTTGTCGCCGATCGCCGAGATGACGACCTCCACGATCGAGACCAGTGAGGTGAAGCCGGCCAGCACAAGGGAGCCGAAGAACAGGACGCCGATCAGGGCCCCGCCGGGGGCCTCGCCGATGATGGCGGGGAAGGCGATGAACGCCAGGCCGATGCCGGAGGAGACCACTTCGTCGACCGCGACGCCCTGGGCCTGGGCCATGAAGCCCAGCGCGCTGAACACGCCGATGCCGGCCAGGATCTCGAAGCTCGAGTTGGCGAAGCCGACCACCAGGCCGGAGCCGGTGAGGTCGGTGTTCTTCTTCAGGTAGGAGGCGTAGGTGAGCATGATGCCGAATGCCACCGACAGGGAGAAGAAGATCTGGCCGTAGGCCGCGACCCACACCCCCGGGCTCAGCAGCGCGCCCCAGTTGGGCCGGAAGAAGGCGTTCAGGCCGGTGAAGGCGCCGGGCAGCATCATGGCCCGCACCACCAGGATCACGAACATGATCACCAGCAGCGGGATGAAGATCATCGCGGACTTGGAGATGCCGTTGTGCACACCCAGCACCATCACCAGCACGATGGCCACCCACACCAGGATGCAGGTGATGAGCACGGGTGGGACGTAGTCGAAGGCGACGGTGGCGTCGGCCCCTTCGAGGGCCCGGGTGAAGGAGCCGAAGAAGGCGCCGGGGTCGTCGCCCCAGCGGGTGTCGAAGGAGAACACCGTGTAGTTCATGGCCCACGCGATGATCAGCGCGTAGTACACGGCGATGACCACGCAGATCAGCACCTGCCACCAGCCGATGAACTCGGTCCAGCGGGTCAGGCGGCGCCATGCCATCGGGGGTGAGCCCCGCCAGCGGTGGCCGATCGCGTAGTCGACGAACAGCAGGGGAATGCCGGCGGTCAGCAGGGCGACCAGGTACGGGAGGATGAATGCGCCGCCGCCGTTGTCGTAGGCCACGGCGGGGAAGCGCCAGATGTTCCCCAGGCCCACGGCGGATCCGATGGCCGCGAAGATGAACGCGGTGCGGCCCGAGAAGGCGCCGCGGTCGGCGCGGGGGGCGCCGCCGGTGCCGGTGCCGGGAGTGGGTCCTGTGCCGGGGGCTGGGCCTTTGCCGGGGGAGGGGGAGGAGGGGTGCGAGGTGCTCATGGTTCGCTTTCGGACTCTCGGGTCGGGGAAGCGCGCAGGCCCGTGGGGGCGGGCCTGCAGGGTGGCCGTATCCTAGGTCACACCCGGTGGGTCTGCCACGGGGGTCCGCACCGTGGTCCCCGGTGCACGAGGCCCTCCTCCTGGGCCGTCGAGTGCGGCGCCCTTCTGGTCGCACAGGCGACCGCCGTAGTGTTTCCGCATGGAACACCGACACCTCGGCCGCAGCGGCCTCAAGATCAGCGAGATCATCTACGGCAACTGGCTCACCCACGCCTCCCAGGTGGAGGACGAGCGCGCCACCGCGTGCGTGCGGGCTGCCCTCGACGCCGGCATCAGCACCTTCGACACCGCCGACACCTACGCGAACACCGCCGCCGAGGTGGTGCTCGGCGATGCCCTCCAGGGGGAGCGGCGCGAGTCGCTGGAGATCTTCACCAAGGTCTACTTCCCCACCGGACCGAAGGGGCACAACGACACCGGTCTGTCCCGCAAGCACATCCGCGAATCCATCGACGGCTCGCTGCGGCGGCTGAAGACCGACTACGTCGACCTCTACCAGGCCCACCGCTACGACTACGCGACCCCGCTGGAGGAGACCATGCAGGCCTTCGCCGACGTGGTGCACGCCGGCAAGGCCCTGTACATCGGCGTCTCCGAATGGAACGCCGACCAGATCCGCGCCGGCCACCAGCTGGCCCGCGACCTGGGCATCCAGCTGGTCTCCAACCAGCCCCAGTACTCGATGCTGTGGCGCGTGATCGAGGAGCGCGTGGTGCCCACCTCCCAGGAGCTGGGCGTCTCCCAGATCGTGTGGTCACCCGTCGCCCAGGGCATCCTCACCGGCAAGTACCAGCCCGGCGCCGAACCGCCGGAGGGATCACGCGCACGCGACGAGAAGGGCGGAGCCGACATGATCAAGCGGTTCCTCGAGGACCGCACCCTTCAGGCCGTGCAGGGACTGCGCCCCATCGCCGAGGAGCTGGGCCTGACCATGGCGCAGCTCGCCGTGGCCTGGGTGCTCGCCAACGACAACGTGGCCGGGGCGATCATCGGCGCCTCCCGCCCGGAGCAGGTCACCGAGAACGTGAAGGCCTCCGGCGTGCGCCTGGAGGCCGATGTGATGACCCGCATCGACGAGGTGCTCGGCGACATCCCCGAGGCCGATCCCGCCAAGACGGTCTCTCCCGCGCAGCGGATGAGCTGAGCACACGCGTCGACCCCGAGCTCCTCGGGCCCGTGACGCAGAAGAACGGCCCGGTCCACGAGGACCGGGCCGTTCTGCCGTGACCGCTGTGCGCGTCGATCGGACTGCGCAGCTCCGAGATCAGGTGCGAGGAGCGCCGGTGCCCGGGCCGTCGACCGGATCGGCCGGCTGTGCGGCGGCGGTGCCGGCGACCTCCTCGCCGGTGCGGCCCTGGAGGGCGCGGCCGTCAGCGCGCAGCTCCCAGAACTCGGCGTTGTGGATGCCGAGCGTGCGGGGATCGAACTGCGGGTCGATGCCCTGCTTCTTCTGCTGGTAGTAGTCCTTCAGCGCCTTCAGGGCCGGGACCTGGACGATCAGGATGCCGACGATGTTCAGCCAGGCCATCGAGCCCACGCCGATGTCGCCCAGGCCCCAGGCGGAGCCGGCTTTGGTCACCGCACCGTAGGCCACCGAGACCAGGATGAGGCCCTGCAGCACACGGATCACCACGCGGCGCAGCATCGGGTTGGGGAGGCGGCGGGCCAGGTAGGCGACGTTGACCTCAGCCATGTAGTAGTACGCCACGATCGTGGTGAAGGCGAAGAACGCCAGCGCGATCGCCACGAAGGTGCCGCCGCCGCCCGGGACGAAGGTGTCGAAGCCGGACTGGACGAAGCCGGGGCCGGGCTCCACCTCGGTGCCGATCTCTCCCACGTACAGCGGGTCGCCCTCGGCGGGGAAGGCCTCGTCCTGGAACACCGTGTACATGTCGGTGGAGATGATGATGAACGCGGTGGCAGTGCACACGAACAGGGTGTCGATGTACACGGAGAACGCCTGCACGAAGCCCTGCTTGGCCGGGTGGGAGACCTCAGCGGCAGCGGCGTGGTGCGGGCCGGTGCCCTGGCCGGCCTCGTTGGAGTAGATGCCGCGCTGCACGCCCCACTTGATGGCCAGGCCGATGATGGCGCCGTACACGGCGTGCATGCCGAACGCGCCGGAGAAGATCTCACCGAACACGTGGGGGATCTGGTCGAAGTTCACGAAGAACACCAGCAGCGCCGCGAGGATGTACAGGATCGCCATCGGGGGCACCACGTAGGCGGCGAACATGGCGATGCGCTTGACGCCGCCGACCACAATGAAGGCCAGCAGGATCACCATGCCGATGGCGGTGGCCCATTTGGGGAAGCCCCAGGCGTTGTTCATGGCGGAGGAGACGCCGTTGGCCTGCACGCCGGGCAGGAAGAAGCTCATCGCCAGGATGGACACGCAGGCGAAGAGGACTCCGAAGGCCAGGGACAGTCCCGGAGCCTTGTGCTTGTAGGCCTTCTCGAAGTAGTACGCCGGGCCACCGCGGTACTCACCGGTGTCCGGGTCCTTCTCCTTGTAGATCTGCCCCAGGGTGGACTCGATGAACGAGGTGGACGCGCCGAGGAAGGCCACGGTCCACATCCAGAACACAGCGCCGGGACCGCCGAAGGCGATCGCGGTGGCCACACCACCGATGTTGCCCATGCCCACGCGATTGGCGAGCGACATCATCAGCGACTGGAAGGAGGAGGTGCCATCGGCGGACTTCTCGCCACCGATGAGCTGCTTGATCATGTCGGGAAGACCGCGCAGCTGCACGAACCCGGTGCGGATCGAGAAGTACAGGCCGGCAAGGAGGCACAGGGCGACCAGGGGGGTCGACCAGATCACCCCGTCGGCGGCACTGATCATGTCGGCGAAACTCATGGAACTCTCCTGGGGGGCAAAAGGGGACGGGGCTGCGGGGCACGGCGATGACATCGACGGCATCGCCGTGTGAGGGGGGTCACGAGTGGGTGCTGTTCGGGACAGTAGTCGACACCGTGACAGGAAATCGAGTGTTCCTCGTTCCGTTGCAGTGTCGTGACCTACGGCATCGAGACCGGGCGCTGACCCGGGCGCCGAGCGCCAGACGCTTGGCAGCGGCGACGTCCTCGTCCAGGCGCTGAGCGGCCTACCGCACACCGCCTCGAACCTTGCGCTCGGGACCGCTACACTCATGGGCGACCCCTCGTGTGGTGTCATCTCGCTGAACTCCCCCAGGGCTTGACGGCAGCAAGGGCAGGCGGGCTCTGGCAGGTGCACGAGGGGTCCTTTCATGTCCGGGTGGGGGGATAGCCCCCGCCGGATGGGGCGGAGGGCCCCGGCGCGTGGACCAGGGTGCGGTTCCTACCGTGATCGGTGTCGGCATCCCATCACCCCAGGAGCACCGCGATGACCCCCGTGACCACGCCCGAACCCACCCCTGCTGCCACGGCCGTCCCCGCCGACGCTGTGCCCATCTCCCGCATCCTCGCGTTCTCTGCGCTGGTGCTGGTGGCGGCGTGCCTGCTCTCGGCTCCCTTCGCGCTGGACCTGCTGCCCCCCGAGGCTGCAGCACTGGTGGTTCCGATAGCCCAGTTCACCCCGCTGCTGGCCGCCCTGCTGGTGCGGCGCCGACCCGGCCGGCTCAGAGCCGACCTCGGGCTGCTGGTGCCCTCCGGCCGCGCTCTGGTGCTGGGCATGCTGCTGGCGATAGCGGTCTTCACCGTGGTGCCGGTGCTGCGGGTCCTCGCATCGGTGGCCCTGGGGTCGGCCGCATGGAGCACCCCGGAGGAGGCGGCCGCGATCCTGGTGGCGCTGCCCCTGGTCGCTGTGCTGCAGACGGTCCTGGCCTTCGGTGAGGAGACCGGATGGCGCGGGTGGCTCCACGGTGCCCTCAGCCCGTACGGAATCCTGGCGACCGCACTGGTCACGGCGGTGCTGTGGGCGCTGTGGCATCTTCCCATCGTGCTCGCCCTGGGCATGGGGCCGACGGACTCGATCGCGTACCTGGGGACGATTGCGGCGGTCTCACCGCTGCTGACCGTGCTGCGGGAGCTGAGCGGGAGCATATGGCCGGCCCTGCTCGCCCATGGGCTCCTCAACAGCCTGCGCGTGGCCATCGAGCAGAACCTCACCACCCCGCTGTCCGGCGGGCCGGACCGCTGGATCCTCGAGGCGGCCAGCTGGTCGATGTGGGTTGCGGCAGCGGCGCTGGTGCTGTGGCTCGCCGGCCGGCGACCCCTTGTGCGCGCCTGATCTCCTACCTATGTCTGCCCAGGTATCGGCCATTGGGTCGATGGCAGCGAACGGGGGGACTCGGCAGGCTGGAGACATGACCGCCACCCAGCCCGCCGGGACGACGACAGACCCCGTCGACGAGACCTCGACGCAGCCCCAGGCCACCGTGTACCGCGGGACGGTCGAGGGCCACACCTACGTGGTGCGGGCGCGTCACGGCGTGGTGGACACCTGGGCCACGGTGATCATCGACGGCGTCTTCCACGACCCCCGCCGGGAGTCGAAGCCCCGCACCACGACGGTGAGCGCGGACTCCGGAGCCCGGGAGGCGGCCGGCGGCGAGGCCAGCGGCGAGGTGGACGGCCTGGCTTTCAGTGCAGAGGAGTCCTTCAGGACGGTCGACTACGTGGTGCGGCGGCCCGATGAGAACGGGAAGCTGCGCATCGCCGAGCGGATCCGGGTGAGCACCGCCGGGTTGGGCGGCAAGGGCGAGGTGGATGTATTGAGTGGTGCGGAGGGGGAGCGGATGGGGGGTTTCCACCCCACCCCACTCGTGCCCGAGAAGGGCAGCGCCTCCTGGCAGCGTGAACAGCGCAAGCTCGCTCATCCGATGCGATTCGCGCTGGTCAGCGCCGCGTTCACGGCCGCGAAGTACCTGATCCCGCTGCTGGGCATCAGCGCGCTGTTCAGTGGCCTGCTGCGCCCGGTGCGGGAATGGGTGGAGTCCCTGATCCGCCCGCCGGTGGAGTGGATCGCGGAGCTGCTGCGCCCGGTGGGGGAAGTGATCGACGCGGTTCTGGAGCCGATCGGCCGGGCTCTGGCATGGCTGCGCGAGACCCTGTTCGGCTGGATCCCGGAGTTCTCGTTCTCGTTGCCGTTCGACGTGCCCAGCTGGGTGTTCGATGTCGGCATCCCGGTGGTGATCGTGCTGCTGGTGTTCTGGATAACCCTCGGCAAGCTCAAGCGGCGCCGCTCCCAGCTGGGTGTTTCCGATGACGCCCCGTCGGCGCCGGATGATCAGCCCGGCCGGGCCTCGGACTGATCCACAGCGGCTCCGACTGACAGCCCCCTCCACTAGCCTGTGGGGGTGGCCACTGCTCTGTACCGTCGATACCGTCCGGAGTCCTTCGCCGAGGTGATCGGCCAGGACCATGTCACCACGCCCCTGCGGCGTGCGCTGAACGCGGGCAGGATCGGCCACGCCTACCTGTTCTCCGGCCCCCGCGGCTGCGGGAAGACGACGTCGGCCCGTATTCTGGCGCGCTGCCTGAACTGCGCCGAGGGGCCGACGGACACCCCCTGCGGCGAGTGCGATTCATGTCGCGACCTGGCCCGCGAC
The DNA here is from genome assembly GCF_025143785.1 of Brachybacterium sp. p3-SID1565. Lineage (NCBI taxonomy): Bacteria > Bacillati > Actinomycetota > Actinomycetes > Micrococcales > Dermabacteraceae > Brachybacterium > Brachybacterium sp. p3-SID1565. Next base: position 72,754 of record NZ_JAMBDS010000008.1, on the reverse strand, counting down.
GGCGCTGGCAGCCTGGACGTGGTGGAGATCGACGCCGCCAGCCACGGCGGTGTGGATGATGCCCGTGAGCTGCGTGAGCGCGCCTCCTTCGCGCCCGTGCGGGACCGCTTCAAGGTGTTCATCATCGACGAGGCCCACATGGTCACCTCCGCCGGCTTCAACGCCCTGCTGAAACTGGTGGAGGAGCCGCCGGAGCACGTGAAGTTCGTGTTCGCCACCACCGAGCCGGACAAGGTCATCGGCACCATCCGCTCCCGCACCCACCACTACCCGTTCCGCCTGATCCCGCCGCAGGTGCTGAGCCCGTACCTGCGGGAGGTGTGCGAGGCCGAGCAGGTCCCCGTGGGGGATGGCGTGCTGCCGCTGGTGGTGCGCGCCGGGGGCGGGTCTGCCCGTGACTCCATGTCGGTGCTGGACCAGCTGATGGCCGGGGCGGGGGAGGACGGCCTGGACTTCCCCACCGCGATCGCACTGCTGGGCTTCACCGACACCGCCCTGCTGGACCGCGCTGTGGAGGCGATCGCCCAGCGCGACGCCGCCGCCCTGTACGGGGCGGTGGAGGAGGTCATCTCCACCGGCCATGAGCCGCGCCGCTTCGTGGAGGACCTGCTGGAGCGCATCCGCGACCTGATCGTGCTGGCGGCGGTGCCCGATCGCGGCGGCGATCTGCTGCCGCACATCCCGGCCGGGGACCTCGAACGCATGACCGCCCAGGCCTCCACCTTCGCACCGGCGGATCTGTCCACCGCCGGTGAGCTGGTGCACGAGACCCTCTCCACGATGAGCGGTGCCACCTCGCCGCGCGTGCACCTCGAGCTGCTGGCCGCCCGACTGGTGCTGCGGGACGAGGCGGGCGCCCAGGCGGCAGGTTCCGCCCCGCAGGCGCCCGCCGCTGCGCCGACGCAGCCCGCGCCCGGTGGATCGGGCCGCGACGAGGCCCGCCGCATCGCACAGGAGAAGGCCGAGGCCGCCCGACAGGCCCGAGGGGTGCGTGCCCCCAGCCAGCCGCCCCCGGAGCGACCCGAGCAGCCCCACCAGAACCAGCCCGCACCCCAACGGCCGGAGCAGCAACGGCCCACCGAGGAGCAACCTGCCCCGGCAGCCGCCCAGCAGCCGGACCCGCAGCCGGCGTCGCAGCAGCCCGCCGCCGGAGGCAGCGGCCTGGATGCCGATGAGGTGCGGGGCCACTGGTCCGCGATCCTCGACGAGCTCGCGCAGATCAGGCGCCCCAGCTGGGCGCTGCTGTCGCAGAACGCGCACGTGCACGGGGCGCAGGGATCCACGCTGCTCCTGGGCTTTCGCACGGAGGGTCTGCTGGCGGCGTTCCGTCGCGGTACCGCCGCGGAGAACCTCGCCGAAGCCGTCCACCGCATCATGCGTGTCAAGGTCACCGTCGATGCCGTGGTGGGGGAGGACCCGGGCCCGGGCGGCGGCGCGTCCGGCGGCGCGTCCGGCGGAGGGCCGAGCGGAGGGCCCGGCAGCGCACCGAGTGGTGGGCCGGCGCCTGCACCCCAACAGGGAGACGCCCCGCAGAGCGGATCCCCGCGGACCGAGGAGAGCGGGGGATCGGGGCCGGCCGCCTCGACCGCCCGCGACCGGGCATCCCAGAGCTGGGGCGATGTCGCCGTCGCCACCCTCGGCGGCGCCCGCACGCAGGCATCGGAGCGCTCTGCCCAGCCGCGGCCCCAGCAGCGCGCCGAACGCACGGCCCCCGCCCAGGAGGACTTCGCACCGGAGCCCGACGACCCCTACCCGCCGGACCCGGAGGACAGCTCCTGGGGGCCAGGACCGAGCACGGCTGCGGCTCGTGTTCCTGCCGCACGGCCCGCGCAGGTCGAGGCATCGCCCGCCACCCCAGGCCGTGGGCCCGCCTCCCCAGGCCGTGGGCCCGCCTCCGCAGACCGTGCGCCCGCCCCGCCGGCCCCGCCCGCCGACGAGGACATCCCCGTGGTTGAGGACGAGGGCCGCGACAGCCTCCCTGAGGGAGAGCCGCGCACCTACGGCCAGGCAGCCCTGCGCCGTGCCATCGCCGAGGGGCGCGTGGTGCACTCGAAGCCGGCGGAGTCCACCGCACAGCCGCCCGATGAGCCCGCTGCTGCATCGGTGGTCGCCTCGGTGACGGCGGCCCAGCCGGCGCCTGCTGCACCCGAGCTCGAACCCGAACCCGCGCCGCAGCGTCCCCGCTCCGGGGCCGACCTGGCGCGCGAGGCCGCTCACGCCTCCCGGCATGCGGGTCGGCGCTTCGGAGTGGTCAAGGGGAAGCAGGCCGCACCGGGGGAGGCCGGTGGCGCGGACGAGCCGGACGATGATCCCACCGGAGGTGCCACCCGGGACGACGAGGATGCCGAGTACACCCGCCGATCCGGGCGCGAGGTCATCGAGTCCGTGCTGGGCGGGAAGGTGCTCGAGGTGATCGAGGAGCGACCGGACTACTGAACCGGGCCTGGTGCTACGCGCGCTCGCCGCGCGGCTCGAGCAGGCTGAACAGGTCCGTGCGCAGCGCCGCCGGGTCGACGTCGGGAGAGGGCACGCTCACATACATCTCCCAGAACGGGTACGTCATCTGCTCCCCGTCCCGGCCGATGTCCTCGGTGAACGCGCCCCAGGTCTCCGCCAGGCCCCCGTAGGCACCCATGTGGGAGATCACGGCGACGCGACCCCCGGGCAGCACCGAGCCCACCACCTCGTAGTCGCTGGGCAACGTGAGGGTCTCAGTGAGAGGGGAGTCCACGGGGAAGCCCACCTCCAGATCCGCCGTGTCCACCGGCATCCGGTGGTGCAGCACCACGGCCGGCCCGATCGGGTGGATCCCCACCTCGGCCAGTGCATCGGCCAGGTGCGAGAACGTGCCGTCCATCAGGGAGGACATCTCGTACATCGGGACGTCGTCCAGCTTCACCACCGCAGTGGGGATCTCCGGCGCCTCCACCACACGGCTGGCTGTGAACGGCTCGCTCGCATCATAGGGGTGCGGCATCGACGTCATCGCTGGGTCCTGTGGATGCCCGCCAGGTCCAGCGCCAGCTCGCAGAACATCGAGTTCGACCAGGAGAACCACTCGCGGGTGAAGATCGTGGGATCGTCCACGTGGACGCCCTCGTGCATCATCCCGGTGCCGCCGTCGGTGCGCATCAGCTGCTCCAGGATGCGGCGCTTCTCAGCGTCGTCACCGCTGGTGAGGCCCTCGATGTTCTTCGCGATCGGCCACACGTGGTCCTTCGGCGTGTGCGGGGAGCCCACGCCCTCCAGGTACAGGCCGGCGAAGTAGTACGGGTTGGCGCGGGAGAACACCGCCGCGCGGGTGGCCCGGTACAGCGGATCGGCGGCATCGGCGCAGTCCAGGTACGGCAGCGACAGCAGACTGGGCACGTTGGCGTCGTCCAGGAACACGTAATTGCCGCGGCCGTCGACCTCGTAGGCCCAGATCCGCTCGCCCTCCGGTCCGTCGATCTGGCCGTGCTCGTCCAGCGCCTGACGGATCTCGGCGGAGAGTCGACGCGCCTCGGCGGCATCGTCCGCCTCACCGACGACGTGCTCCAGCAGGTCCCCGAGCCGTTCCAGGGCCAGCGCCAGGAAATGGTTGCCGGGGATGTTGTAGCCCAGCTCGCAGGTGTCGTCGCTGGGCCGGAAGCCCGCCCACACCAGGCCCGTCGGCTCCGTCAGGCCGCCCAGGCCGTCCCGCGCCAGGGTGTCCTGGGCAGGGACGCCGGGGCGGCGGAAGCGGTACGGGGAGCGCTCCTCGTGGTGCTGTTCGGTGCGCACCGTCTCCAGGATCGCGCGGGCCGCGGGCAGGAACTCCTGATCGGCCCAGGAGGTGTCCCCGGTGGCCTTCCACACCCGCCAGGCCAGGTCCGGCCCGTAGGAGAGGGAGTCCAGCTCGAACTTGCGCTCCCACGCCCAGGGGTTGTCCCGATCGGTGTCGTCGCCGTCCCAGGAGGAGCCGTCGGGGTGGCGGTTGAAGGCGTTGGCGTACGGGTCGATCACGATGTACTGCCAGTGGCGGCGCAGCAGGCCCGACAGCAGGGACACCAGCCCCGCGCGGTCCTCCGCGGAGCCCACCTCGCCCACCACCAGGCGCAGCAGCGGGGTGAGCTGGGCGGCGGAGTCCCGCAGCCACATCGCCGGGATGTCCCCTGTGATCACGAACGTGGTGCCGTCCGGCTCCACGCTCACCGTGGTCTCGGCCGTGTTGCGCAGGTATGCGATGACGCGGCCGGCGATCTCCTGGCTGGAGCCGGCCTCCCCCAGGCCGTCCAGGAGTCTCTCGTGGACGGCGTCGAGCAGGGTGTCGGGCAGCTGGACCATGACTCTCCTCGGAAGCGGATGTGAACGTCCAGGCTAGCGGGGGCGGCCCTGTCCGGGGGAGCCGTCCGCGCCGAATCCGCGCAGCAGATCCGCGCCGTCCCGGGCGAAGGAGGCCGACAGCGCCAGCGCGGCCCCGCCCGTCAGTGCGCGGACAGCACGCTGCGGGACCATGGGCCACGTGGTCGCCACCAGCGCCACCATCGACCCGCCCGCGATCACCCGGCGCGACAGGCGCGGCTCCAGCTCGCCCCGCAGGGCCGGGACCAGCTGCCGCGCCGCCCCGAACACGTAGCGCAGTGCGCCGGGCACCACCACCCAGCGGGTGCGGTGCAGCATCGCGGACGACAGCACCGCGATCGCCGCGGCGTCGGCCTCCAGGTCGAAGCGCCAGCCCCGCGTGGTGGTGCAGCCGGTGCGGCGCGCCACTTGCCCGTCGATCGCGTCCAGGCCGATGGCGAGGGTGAACAATGCTGCCTGCGGGATGGTGCGGAGGCGGGCCGTGCTCCCATCGGCACCGTTTTCGAGGTCTGCGTCCGCGAGCAGGCGGCCCGCGAGAAGGCGGCCCGCGAGCGCCGCGATCAGCGAGGCGCGCACCCGGGTGACGTGATCGGCGCGCGTGAGCGGCTCCGGTCCCAGCAGCACCTCGGTGAGGATCCCGCCTGCCAGTGCCGTCCCGGCAGAGATCGCGCCGCGGAGCGGACCGAGACCGTCGGCTGCGCACAGGGCGCCGGCGACCAGAGGGGCGGAGCCCAGGTGCAGGGCACGGGCCCAGCGGTCCCGGGAGCGGTCAGCCGCATCCCCGGAAGTGTCAGCCGCGCCACGGGAGCGGGTCGTGTCGCGGGTGCGGGAGGCGCGGCGGTGGAGCATTCGCCAAGTCTGCCAGGGCTCGCGATGCGCCAGACGTTCGGGTGTCAGCCAGGGCAACTACAGTTGGACGGGTGTACGAAGGCATCGTCCAGGACCTCATCGACGAGCTCGGCAAGCTGCCGGGCATCGGCCCCAAGTCGGCCCAGCGCATCGCGTTCCACTTGCTGGACGCCGATGACGCCGCCGTGCGGCGCCTGGCCGAGGTGCTGGTGAAGGTCAAGGACACGGTGCGGTTCTGCGAGGTGTGCGGGAACGTCTCGGCCGAGGACCGCTGCCGGATCTGCACCGATCCCCGCCGCAGCGACGAGGTGATCTGCGTGGTCGAGGAGTCCAAGGACATCGTGGCCATCGAGCGGATCCGCGAGTTCAAGGGCCGCTACCACGTGCTCGGGGGCGCGATCGACCCGATCGGCGGCGTGGGTCCCAACGATCTGCGCATCACCGAGCTGATGAAGCGCCTGGGCACCGGGGAGACCACCGAGGTGATCCTGGCGCTGGACCCGAACATCGAGGGGGAGGCCACCGCCGCCTACCTCTCCCGACTGCTGGGGCCGCTGGAGATCACGGTCACCCGCCTGGCCTCCGGCCTGCCCGTGGGCGGGGACCTCGACTACGCCGACGAGATGACGCTGGGCCGTGCCTTCCTGGGCAGGCGCAGCGTGTGAAGCCCGCGCGTCGGCCCGCCGCCCGTCCCACCCATCCCCCGCCGCCCGCTCCGCCCATCCGCCACCGCCCGACGCGGGAGAAGGGAGCAGCGATGACCGCGCCGTTCGACCGCGCCCTGCCGCCGCTGACGGACCTGCCGCCACCCGTGCGCCTGCCCGAGGATCCCCCCTCCCTGGTGCCGCCCGGGGAGATCCTGGTCGACTCGCGCGCCGCCATCACCCGCCGCCTGCTGCGCATCGTGTGGATGCCCGCCCTGGTGCTGATCGGCCTGTGGTACGTGCTGCTGTTCCTCTACGTCACCGGGGCCTCGCCCACGTACTGGCTGCTCAGCCTGCTGGTGGGCCTGTTCGAGCCGATGTACCTGCGGGTCGCGCTGGGATCGCTGGGCTTCACCTCGGCCGGGCTGTGGACGGCCGCACTGTTCCTGCCCGCCGGTGCCACCGCACTGAGCGTGGCCCTGCTGCCACTGGCGTCACGGGCGATCTCCGGGATCAACCCGCAGCACCATCTCAGTGAGGCCGGCTTCCAGCGGCAGGTCGCCACCCGCATCACCGCGGTGCTGATGGCCCCGCCCCTGGTGGTCACCGCCATCCTGCTACTGCTGGTCACCCAGCCCTTCGGGCGGGTGCCGCTGCTGCACTGGCCCAGCCTGAGCGCGGGACCGCTCACCGCGGCCTGCGCCGGCCTGCTGGCGATCATGCTGGCGTGGGTGTGGATCCGCACCTGGGTGAGCGCGCCGCGCGTGCTCGGCGTGACCCCCGCCAGTGCACTGGAGACCACCGCCCGCCTGGACCGTGACCCGGACCAGCGCCGCGCCGCCGCGAAGAAGGTGCTGGCTCAGGACCGCCGGCACCTGCCGCCCAACCTGGGCACGCCCGAGGCCGACGGCGCCCTGACCCCGCGGGGCATGGGATACGCGCTGCTGCACTCCGGTGGGGCCTGGCTGCGGTGGGTGGCACCGGCGCTGCTGTCCCTGGGCGTGATGGTGTTCGGCATCGCCGATGTCGTCACCGTGTTCACCGGCATGGGGCAGGACCTGGAGGCCGTGCAGTCCGCCCCGCTGAGCCTGCCCGTCATCCTGGGGGCGTTCCTGGTGCTGGCCGTGGCGGGGGTGGCTGCTGCGACCGCACCGGCGTTGGCCGCGGCCCTGTCGGCATCCCAGAGAGAGCAGGTCACCGACCAGCGCTCCTACTCGTCGTGGGCGCACCGCGCACGGGTGAACCCCTGGGAGGCCAGGGTGGTGGGCCTCGCCGGAGGGATCACCGCCGGGGCCGCGCTGCTCGCGATCGTACTGGTGGCGCTGCTGCTCGAGCTGCTCGGGGCCGCCACGGGCCTGGCCTGGACCTGGATCGTGCTGGGGGCGCTGGTGGGCGTGCCGCTGCTGGGTGCGGGCACGGTCGCCGCGATGCGCAACGGGCTGCGGGACGTGTTCTACGGGCCCGCCCACCGGTACATGCGCCGGGAGACCGAGTATGCCCTGGTGGCGCCGGACATCGGCACCCGCGCCGATCGGGCCCGCGATCCCGCCGTGCGCGCCCACCTGCGCCAGCGCCTGCAGGCCGGCGGCAAGGACCACTCCCTGGAGCTGTTCGACCTGGATGCCGCCGGGGAGCGACTGTGGATCGACGAGTCCCTGCCCGGGGCCCGCAGCACCGAGGTGCGCTCGGCCGACGTCGCCGCCGGGCAGCTGCCGGACTTCGGCGGGGAGGGCTCGCCCTTCCAGGCCCCTCCCCAGGACGGCCAGTCGCGCGGGCACGAGATCCCCGACAGCATCACGGGTCTGCGGGAGCGCTGAGGTGACGGGGTCGGAGGGGACCGGTCGGCCCGCCGGGTCGGCCCGCGGGCCAGCCGTGCGCCGGGCGGCCCGCGGGCCAGCCGTGCGACGGGCGGCCGCCGGGTCGGCCCGCGGGCCAGCCGTGCGACGGACGGCCGCAGGGTCGGCACGGTTCGTCGGCCCGGACTCAGGCGATCCGGATCCCCTTGCCGAGCATCCTGATCGGCACCGCCAGGCGCCACGTGGCCAGGGCCAGGGACGCGCCGCCCGCCAGGAACCAGCAGCCCAGCCCCAGGGGCCAGATCGGCCGGTTGGCGGGACTGCCCAGCTCCGACGGGTACCCCTCGGCGTCCAGTGAGCAGTTGTTGAAGTTGCTGGGATGCAGGGGCTGGGTGGCATGCCGCAGGCCCAGCTGCATCAGCTGCAGCAGGTCCCACGACTCCTCGGCGGCCGACATGGTCGACGGCGGCATGGGCGGGGCCACGTCGGCCAGCAGCAGCACGGGGTTGGGCCAGATCAGCGGCTGGGAGATGTCCAGGCGCACCACGGTGCGCTCGTCGAGCTCGCGCACGCAGCGCGCCTGGCTCCAGGAGTCGTCCGTGCCGTCGCTGAAGTCGTAGTCGTCGTAGTAGACGGTGACCTCGCGCTCCTCCTGCAGGAACGCCGCTGAGGAGCCCCACATGATCGGCCCCACCACGGTCACCCCGAACACCGCCACGTAGGCCAGCACCACCGAGCCGAGCTGCCGGGCGGTGATGGCCGAGAGCCCCAGGCCCACCGCGGTCACGCACAGGGCCAGCGCGGAGATCACCAGCAGCACCCGCAGCAGGTACAGCGGGCCTACCCCGCCCAGCAGGGCCGTGGGCAGCACCGACGGCAGCGCCAGCAACAGGAAGGCCAGGCCCGTCAGCCACCCGGCCAGCAGCTTGCCCAGCACGATCTCCAGAGGGGAGACCAGGCTGGACTGCAGCGTGGCCAGGGTGCCAGCGCTGCGGTCACCGTTGATGGACCCGGCCGACATCGCCGGCAGCACCAGCAGCATCGCGAACAGCACCAGCAGCATCTGCAGGCTGAACACCACTCGGGAGGTCTCGCGGAAGGCGACGTACCCGGTGAACATGGCCGTCGGCGCCAGGATCACCAGGCCGAGCAGCAGCAGCGCCACCGTCCACAGGCCCAGCGCCACGTACCAGCGGCGCGAGCGGATGCGCTGACGCAGCTCGAGGGAGGTCACCAGGCCCAGTCCGCGCAGGCGCAGTGCGAGCGCCCCGTTGGCGAAGGGCGCGCTCGCGGGGCCTTGCGAGGGCGCGGGGCCGGACGAGGGTGCGGGGCCGGTCGAGGGCGCGGGGCCGGCAGAGGGCGCGGGGCCGGTCGAGGGCGCGGGGCCTGTCGAGGGCGTGGGGCCGGCAGAGGGTGCAGGGGCCTGCGTGCTCGGGCCCTGCGGCGGAGGGGGAGTGCTCATCACAGGGCTCCTTGTCGCTGAGCTGCGGCGGAGGAGAGGTACGCCGCTTCGAGCCTGCCGGTCGCCGGCCCGAAGGAGACGATGCGGGCGCCCTGGGCGGTCAGGTCCGCCAGCAGTCGGGCTGCGGTCGCCTCGTCGGGCAGCCGGAAGGTGGCCTCCGCATGCCCGCTGGCCGTGCTGTCCGGTGGGGCGACGCCGCTGTGCTGCACCCCCACGGCCTCGAGAGCCCGCATCAGGGCGTCGTGGTCCAACGACCCCACCTTCCAGGTGCGGGGCCGGGCGGCGAGGGCGCGGATGCTGCTGGCGTCCACCACGCGGCCGGCGTCCATGAACACGACGTGGTCGGCCATCTCCTCCAGCTCGGAGAGGATGTGGCTGGAGACCAGCACGGTGGTGCCGTCGGAGGCGGTCTGCCGCACCACTCGCAGCAGGCGTCGGCGCGAGGCCGGATCCAGGCCCGAGGCGGGCTCGTCCAGGATCAGCACCTGCGGGGAGTGCACCATGGCGCGAGCCAGGCCCAGGCGCTGCTTCTGCCCGCGGGAGAGCACGTGCGCCGGCTGCTGCGCGAGGGTCTGCAGGTCCATGAGGTCCAGCAGCTCCATCGCCCGGGTGGAGACCTGCCGTGAGGGCAGGAAGTAGGCCCGACCCATCACCTCCAGCACCTCGGCCACGCGCAGGGAGTCCCACGCCCCGAACTGGTCGGGCATCCAGCCCACGGCGCGGCGCACCGCGGGGGAGTCCTTCGTGGGGTCGATGCCTCCGATCAGCACCCGACCGGAGTCGGGTGCCAGCAGAGAGGCCAGCATCAGCATCAGCGTGGACTTCCCGCATCCGTTGGGGCCGACGAGCGCTGTGACCGCGCCGCGCGGTGCCTCGAAGCTGAGGTCCAGCACCGCCTGCACACTGCCGAAGGCCCGGCTCACGTGCTCGGCGCGGATGCCGGGCCCGTCGGTCGCGTGGGGTGAGGCGGCGACGGCGTGGGGTGAGGCGGCGACGGCGTGGTCGCGAGGCCGAGGTGGGGGCGCCCCCCAGGCCGGTTCGCCCGGGCCGTGCTCCGGGCCGCCTTCCGGTGCCGCCCCGCTGGCGCCGCCGTACCCGTCCGTGTCGCCGTAGTCGTAGCTGGGGTGGACCGTGTGGCCGGGCTCGCGGCCTTCCTGGTGCCCGTCAGCGGCCTGTCCCTCGCGTCCCGTGCCCCCGGGCGGCGGTGTGGTCTGCATCATGCGCTGAGCCTGCCATGCCCCGGGACGTGACGGGGGCGGGACTCGGGCACATTACGGGAACGATTCGTGCAGGGTCAGTGGAGGGGCCACCGGAGGCACTGAGAGCGGGACGCACCTCAGAACCACTGTGTGGTTCTCAGATGCGCCCCGCTTTCAGGGCCCCGACACCGACAACGGGCGTCCAGTGCCCGGCGCGCAGCACGTCGGCTCCGCAGCGCCCAGCTCACCGGGAGGCTGCTCGCCTCACACCTGCATGGCGGCGTTGCCCTCTTCCTGCGCCTGGGGGATGCCCTCGGAGGCGGGCAGGCGGCCGATGAAGACCTCCTGGAAGATCGGGATGGCGGCGGTCAGGCCGGCATTGGCGCGAGCGCCGGTATCGGCCTCCGCAGGGTTCTTCGCCGCCTCCACGAACACGCTCACGTCCACCCCCTTCTCGTCCCAGAAGGAGATGAACGCGTCCTGCGCCTCCTTGTGGCCGGGGAAGGCCACGCCCTGCTCGGCCAGGGGGCGCTGCCCGTCCGCGCTGCCCAGCCACTCCAGCAGCGCCTTGATGCCCTCCTGCTTGTCCTCGGGGGCCTTCGCATTGCCCACCGCGACCACGCCGTGCACCAGCGACTTCGCACCCTCGGGCCCGGCCACCGGCGGGGCGATCGCCCACTCGAAGCTGTCGGCCACGCCATCGAAGATGTTGCCCAGGTTGTAGGGGCCGGACTGGAACAGCCCCAGCTTCCCCTGCGTGAACAGGTCGCGACTGAAGTCGCCGTTCTCGTTGGTGTCCGCCGCGCTCGGTGCCACCTGATCCACATTCACCAGGTCCGCCATGTACTGGAAGGCCGCGATGCCTTCCTCGGAGGCGAAGACGTACGCATCGTCCTGCTGCCACTGGGCGCCGTTGGAGGCCAGGAACGGGCCGATGATCGCCTGCCGGTCGGCCTGCGAGTTGAAGCCGAACTGAGCGCGGCCATCGGCATCGAAGCCGTCCTCGCCGGGATGGCGACCCTCACCGTCCAGCGTGAGCTTGGTGGCCGCCTCGCGCAGCGAGTCGGTCTCGGCCGACGGATCGAACTCCAGGGCCGACGGGTCCACGCCCGCCTCGTCCACCAGCTGCTTGTTGTAGAACAGCGCGATCGAGTCCCACAGCTGCGGCACACCCCACAGGCCGCCGTCGCGGGAGTAGAGCTCCACGACGCTGTCCTCCCACTGGTCAGCGGCGTCGGGCAGCACCTCGTTGATGTCCAGCAGGTCGCCGGAGTCCTTATACAGCACGTAGTTGGCGGAGTTCATCCAGTACACGTCGGCTGCATCACCGCTGGCCACGTCCAGGGGCAGGCGTGTCCAGTAGTCACCCCAGGCGACCAGGTCGATGTTGACCTGCCAGCCGGACTGCTCGGTGAAGGCGGCGAAGGACTCCTCATAGGCGGGCTGGGCGAGCTCGTCCCACAGGCGGAACGTCAGGGTGCCGTTGCTGCCCCCGCCGCCGTCGCTGCCACCGTTGCCCCCGCTGTTGCCACCACCGGATCCGCCGTCCTGGGCGGAGGGGGAGCAGGCGACCGCCGCACCGGCGAGACCGGCGGCGGTGAGGGAGGCGAGCATTGTGCGGCGGTTCAGCATGGCGGATCCTTCCGTTCTGCCCCCGGTGCGTCCCGGCTGATCCGGGGTGAGGGGAGCGGGCTGGTGGGTTCATTATGGCGATAACCGCAGGGGGTATGGGGGAGGGAGACCGGATCGTGACGTGGGGTGGGCTGGCTGGGGCGGGCTGGCCGGGGCGAGCCAGCTGGGCTGGGCTGGCTGGGCTAACCGGGGCGGGCTTGCTGGGCTGGGCTGGGGTGGGCTTGCTGGGCTGGCTGGGCTGGGCGGGTGCTGACGAAGCACGGGACGCCAGTGAGGCACCGACTGCATTTCAGCCCTGAAATCGGCAATTCCGTCCCATCGCCAGCGAATCGGACATAGCGGGCTGGCTGGGGGCGGCTGGGGCGGGCTGGTCGGGGCTAGCCAGCTGGGGCGGGCCAGCTGGGCTGCGCGGGTGCTGACGAAGCACGGGACGCCCGTGAGGCACCGGCTGCATTTCAGCCCCGAAATCGGCGATTCCGTCCCGTCGCCAGCGAATCGGACATAGCGGGTTAGCTGGGGCAGGCTGGTCGGGGCTGGTCGGGGCTGGTCGGGGCTGGTCGGGGCTGGTCGGGGCTGGTCGGCGGGCCGGCCGGGGCGGACTAGCTGGGGCGGGCTGGGCTGGCTGGGCCGGGTAGCCCGGTTCAGCGCAGCGTGGTCTCGCCCACCGAGCGGGTGATCTGCTTCTGGAACACGACCATCAGGATCACCAGCGGCAGCATCGCCAGGGTGGTCCCGGCCATCACCAGGGTCCAGTTGTTGTTGTACTGCGACTGCAGGGCGGAGGTGGCAACCGTGATCACGCGCCAAGTGGGGCCGGAGGTGATCACCATCGGCCACATGAAGTTGTTCCAGTGGGTGACCACGGTGATCAGCACCAGGGTCACGATGATCGGCCGGTTCAGCGGCACCACCAGGTTCCACAGCAGACGACCGGTGCCGGCGCCGTCGATCCGCATGGCGTCCATCAGCTCCGAGGGCACCGAGCGGAAGTTCTCCCGCAGCAGGAAGATGGCGTACGGCGAGCCCAGCACGAACGGCAGCACCAGCGCCCAGAAGGTGTCGCGCAACCCCATCTCGCTCATCATCAGGTACAGCGGCACCACCACCACGACCTGCGGCACCATCAGGGTGGCCACGTACACCCAGAACAGCATGTCCCGGCCCGGGAAGCGCACGTGGGCGAAGGCGTACGCGGCCAGCACGGAGAACACCATCTGCCCGGCCAGGATCACCGCCACCATCTGCACCGTCACCGCCACCGGGGTCACGAAGCCCTCGGGATCGGTGAACAACCGAACGAAGTTCTCCAGCACCGGTGGGTCCGGCACCGCCAGTGGGCCCTGCTGGGCGAACTGCTGGCGCGAGGTGAAGGCGGTCATCACTGAGACCAGGAACGGGGCCAGGGTGAGCAACGCGGCCACCAGCAGCACCGCATAGGTGGCGAGGTGGTGCAGGAGGCGCCGGCCGTGCAGGCCGCGTGCGCTGCGCTGGCCCCCTGCGCTGCGCTGGGCGTGGGCGCTGTGCTGGGCGGGGCCGTGGGCGCTGTGCTGGGCGGGGCCGTGGGCGCTGCGCTGGCCGCGCTGGGCGCGGCCGCGTGAGCCGCGCTGGGCGTGGGCGCTGCGCTGGCCGCCTGCGCTGCTGCGGTCGTGCGCACTGCCGTCCGCGTGCGCACTGCCGCCGTTGCTCTGCGGAGCGCCGTCGGTGTTCGCTGTCGTCATCGTCCCTGCCTCCTCTCAGCTCATGTCGTAGGTGATGCGGCGGGAGAAGTACCGCTGCTGGACCAGGGTGATGATCACCAGGATCACGAACAGGATCACCGCCACGGCGCTGGCGCGGCCCAGGCGGGAGGCCACGAAGGCCTCGTTGTAGATCAGGGTGGCGATCACTTCGGTGCGGTGCTGGGGGCCTCCGCCGGTGAGGGCGTACACCATGTCGAACACCTGAAAGCTGGCCACCACCTGGGTGATGGCCAGGAAGAACGTGGTGGGGCGCAGCAGGGGGATGGTCATGTGCCGCATCTGCTGCCATGACCCGGCGCCGTCCAGGGTGGCCGCCTCGTAGATCGAGGTGGGGATCTTGCCCAGCCCCGCCTGGAAGAACAGCGAGATGTACCCGACGTTCTGCCAGATCGCCACGAAGGCCACCGCCGGCAGGGCCAGCTGCGGGTCGGTGAGCCACTCGATCCGCACGCCCAGGATCTGGTTCAGCGCACCCACCGACGGCTGGAAGATCCACTTCCACACCACGCCAAGGGCCAGGGGTGCGCACACCCAGGGGATCACCACGATCACCCGCACGATCGCCGAGCCGGGCAGGGCCCGCACCAGTTGGGTGGCCAGCAGCAGCCCCACCGCCAGCGACACCGGCACCGAGATCAGCGTGAAGATGGCGGTGACCAGCAGGGAGTTGGTGAGTGCGCCGCCGGTGACCAGGCTCGTGTAGTTCTCCAGTCCCACGAACTGGCGGGTGCCCAGCAGGTCCCAGCGGAACAGCGAGATCACGAAGGCCAGCACCACCGGCAGGATCAGGAAGGCGCTCACGCCGATCAGGCTCGGGGCGATCAGCAGCCAGCCGATCAGCGGTCGCCGAGCGTTCATCATGCCCCTCCGTCGCGGTGTGCGTGGGTGCCTGGCAGCAGCCCCAGGTACCGGCTCAACCTATAGCCCGGGTACCGGCTCAACCTATAGCAGGCCTGCCCGGCCCCTCGACCGACACCTGTGCATCACCGGTGGTCGGGCCGGGGATCGCGCACGGCGACATCCGCGTTCATCCGCGCGAACACGGCGCACACGAGCGCCCTGTGGATCCTAGAATGATCACCGGTGCCACCCTGGCCAGGGGATCCCTGACCCCTCACAGCCCTTCCAGCCCGGTCGGCCCCGCATCGTCCCCGCAACCCGAGGAGTCGCCCCATGAGCCTGGTGGTCCAGAAGTTCGGCGGGTCGTCCGTGGCCGACGCGGCGTCCGTCAAGCGCGTGGCGGACAGGATCGCGCTGTACGCCCGGACCGGTCACCAGGTGGTCGTGGTGGTCTCCGCGATGGGGGACACCACCGATGAGCTGCTGGACCTCGCCGCCCAGATCACCCCCACGCCCCCGCCGCGCGAGCTGGACATGCTGCTGACGGCGGGGGAGCGGATCTCGATGGCGGTGCTGTCGATGGCGCTGAACGCGCTGGAGGTCAAGGCGCGCGCCTACACCGGCTCCCAGGCCGGGCTGATCACCGACAGCGTCCACGGCAGGGCCCTGATCCAGAAGGTCACCCCCGGTCGCATCCGCGACGCGATCGACGACGGCGCCGTCGCGATCGTGGCCGGCTTCCAGGGCGTCTCCCAGCTCAGCAAGGAGATCACCACCCTGGGCCGGGGCGGCTCGGACACCACCGCGGTGGCGCTGGCGGCGGCGCTGGGGGCCGACGTCTGCGAGATCTACTCCGACGTGGACGGCGTGTTCACCGCCGATCCGCGCATCGTGCCCTCGGCCCGTCGGGTGCCGCTGATCTCCTGCGAGGAGATGCTGGACCTGGCCGCCAACGGCGCCAAGATCCTGATGGTGCGCAGTGTGGAGTACGCGCGGCGCTACGGGGTGCCGCTGCACGTGCGCAGCTCGTACTCCGGCCTGCCCGGGACCATCGTCACCGACGACCTGCAGCGGGAGATCCCGATCGATCCGGGCGTCGTCAGGCGTGCCGTGGAGCTGGCCGTTGCGCCCGCGACCAGCACGGACGCCACATTCCCGACCACTCGGTGGGACGCGGCGGGCACTCGGGGTGCCGACGCCGATACGGTGCGCATCGACGCCTCTGAGCCATCCGACCCCTCGGATCCCGCCGCCCCTGCCCGCCCCACCGTCCCCACCCAGGAGGTTCCCGTGGACGAGTCCGCTGTCCCCGGTCTGGAGGCCCCGATCATCTCGGGCGTCGCGCATGATCGCAGCCAGGGCAAGATCACCGTCGTGGAGGTGCCGGACATCCCCGGCAGGGCCGCGCTGCTGTTCGACGTGGTCGCCTCCGCCGGTGCGAACATCGACATGATCGTGCAGAACACCTCCACCACCGATGACACCGTGGCAATCTCCCTGACCCTCCCGGAGGCCGACGCCCCGGCCGCGATCGCGGCGATCGAGGCAGCCCATGAGGCCATCGGCTACACCGAGGTGCGCTACGACGAGCAGATCGGCAAGGTGTCGGTGGTGGGAGCGGGCATGAAGTCTTCCCCGGGCGTCTCGGCCACCCTGTTCCGCTCCCTGGGCGAGGCCGGCATCAACATCGACATGATCTCCACCTCGGAGATCCGCATCTCCGTGGTCACCGACCAGTCCCGCCTGGACGACGCGGTGCGCGTGATCCACACGGCCTTCGGCCTGGACACCGAGCAGACCGAGGCCGTGGTGTACGGGGGGACGGGCCGATGACCGCGCAGGATCCGCGCAGCGCCGCCCCTGGCGCAGCCGCGCCCGACACGTCCGACATCCCCGCCACGCCGGACTCCGCTGCGATCCCCGACTTCACTGCGACTGCTGACGTGACTGCAACTCCCGACTCCCCTGCCGCCCCCGACTTCACGGGGACTCCCGGCTACGCGCCCGACGGGCCCGTGATCGCCGTGGTCGGCGCCACCGGCCAGGTGGGCCGCGTGATGCTCGCCCTGCTGGCCGAGCGCGCCGTCCCGCACTCCGCGATCCGTGCCTTCGCCTCCGCTCGCAGCGCTGGCTCCACGGTGCAGTACGCGGGCCTGGAGCTGCCGGTGGAGGATGCCGCCGCGGCGGATCTGGCCGCGAACGGCGGGGTGGACATCGCGATCTTCTCCGCCGGGGGCTCCACCTCGAAGGCGCTCGCGCCCCGCTTCGTGGAGGCCGGTGCTGTGGTGGTGGACAACTCCTCCGCCTGGCGGCGCGACGACCAGGTGCCGTTGGTGGTGGCCGAGGTCAACCCCGAGGCCATCCACGAGCGGCCCCGGGGGATCATCGCCAACCCCAACTGCACCACCATGGCCGCCATGCCCACCCTGAAGGCGCTGCACGAGGAGGCGGGCCTTTCCCGTCTCACCATCGCCACCTACCAGGCCGTCTCCGGCTCCGGCGTGAAGGGCGTGGCCGAGCTGGCCGCCCAGCTGCGCGCCGGGGCGGATCGCATGGAGCAGCTGGCCACCGACGGCAGCGCCGTCGAGCTGGGCGAGCCCGAGGTGTACGTCGCCCCGATCGCCTTCAACGTGCTGGCGATGGCCGGCTCCCTGGTGGAGGACGGCTCCGGGGAGACCGACGAGGAGCAGAAGCTGCGCCACGAGTCCCGCAAGATCCTGGGCCTGCCGGAGCTGCCGGTGGCCGGGACCTGTGTGCGGGTGCCCGTGATGACGGGGCACGCCGTGGCGGTGCACGCCGAGTTCGAACGGCCCCTGGATGCTGAGCGCGCCCGCGCTGTGCTCGAGCAGGCCGAGGGTGTGACCGTCACCGACCTGCCCACCCCGCTGGACGCCGCCGGTCGCGACGGCACCTTCGTGGGCCGCATCCGTCAGGACCAGTCAGTTCCCGACGGTCGCGGTCTGGTGCTGTTCGCCGTGGCCGACAATCTGCGCAAGGGTGCAGCTCTCAACGCCATCCAGATCACCGAACTGCTCGCGCGGAAGGACCACCGATGACGATGTCCGAGCTCAGCCCGCTGGCCAACGGCCGCCCGGGCCCTACCCCGCTGGCCGCCTTCCTCTCGGACCGCGCGGGGGAGGAGGTCATCGACCCCGCCCCGCAGCCGGTCGGGGACTACGACCCCATCTCGCGGGCGCTGCGAGCGCTCAGCCAGGGCATCACCGAGCCTGCGGAACAGCCCGAGGAGATCCGCAACGTCCACACCCCGGTGCAGACCGCCGGCCCCACCACCCCGCAGGCCCCCAGCCGTCGGGAGGAGATCCTTGACGGCGCCGCGGCGCTGTTCGCCGAGCGCGGTTATCACGGGTCCAGCCTGCGGGACATCTCGCGCCGCGTGGGCATCTCCCACCCGGGCATGCTGCACCACTTCGCCTCCAAGGACGTGCTGCTGGGGTCGGTGATCGACCGCCTGGAGGCCCACGCCAAGGGACTGCTGGACTCGGTCGAGGAGCTCTCCGGCAGCCCGGCCGCGCTGGATGCCGCCCTGGCCGGGCCCTGGGATCCCACCCAGCACCTCATGGGCCTGCTGTCCACGCTGGCTGCGGAGATCGTCAACCCCGAGCACCCGGGCCGTTTCCGCATCGCGCGGCTGCGCCTGGTGCACGAGCACATCCTGGAGTCGGTGCTCACCGCCTACCAGGAGGCCGGCCGCCTGGCGCCCGACGCCGACCCCGCCTTCGTCGCCCGGTCGACCTTCTCCCTGCTGCTGAGTCTGGCGGTGAGGGAGCAGTCGGTGAGCCCGCTGCAGCCCTCGGTCACCACCGATCCGGTGGAGGATGTGCGCCGACTGGTGCACCATTACCTGAAGGGCTGAGCACAGCCCGGCCGGTCGCGGCGCGGTCGCCGCTGCCGGCGCAGGCATGGGGGGTCCGTCGTGGCCGCGCCCGTCGAGGAGGTCGACCGCCGGTGACCCGCAGCACCCCCGCGCCCGAGCACGTCCAGGAGCTGTCGGGCGCATCGGTGCGCGGCAGCGATGGCGAGCACGTGGGCCGGGTGCGGGACATCTACCTCACCGATGCCACCGGGGAGCTGGCCGCCATCACCGTGACCATCGGCCGCCTGCGGGGCCGCGCCGTGCTGCTGCCCGCTGTCGCCATCGCTCCCGGTTCCCTCGCCGAGCTGTTCAGCACGCCCTCCCAGCACATCACCCTGGTGGTGGATGCGGCCGCCGCCCGCGCGGGGGACCCGCCGCCGCCCACCGCGCACGCCGATCCGCAGACCCTGCGGCGAGCAGCCCGCGCCCTGGGCATCGAGGAGGCGCCCCGGGCATGAGGATCCTGCTGATCACGCACTACTACGCGCCCGAGTTCGGTGCACCGCAGCGGCGCTGGTCCGCCCTGATCCAGCGGTTCGTCGATGCCGGGCACCAGGTCACCGTGGCCGCCCCGGTTCCGCACTACCCGGGTGGCAGGCCCACCCCGCAGCAGCGCCGCGCCCACCGCGTGGGGGCCGTCGAGCGCGGAGACCACGGGGAGACCGTGCTGCGCACCGCGTACCTGCCCCACCGCTCCGACATCGGCACCCGCACCGCCGACCACGCCGTGGCCGCGGCAGACTCGCTGCGCCGGCTGCTGTGCCGCTTCGCCCGCACCTCCACTCGGCCCGACGTGGTGATCGCCACCGCCCCCGCCGTCCCCAGCCTGCTGGTGGGCAGGATGCTGGCGCTGCGCTGGCGGGTGCCGCTGGTGGCCGAGATGCGCGATGCCTGGCCGGACCTGGTCACCCACGTCGGCCCCGCCGGTGCGGTGCCCGTGAAGCTCGCCCCCCACACGCGCCCGGACCCGCTGCGGCGGGCAGTGGGGCTGGCGATCGGCCGGGCCAAGGGAGCGGTGCACCATGCGGTGACCAGCTGGCAGCAGGGCGCGCAGGTGGTGGTGACCACCACCGCTCGCTTCGCCGAGGTGCTGCGCGAGCGCGGCATCGACGACCCCCGGGTGGTGCGCAACGGCACGGACCTGGCCGGGGTGCGCGCCCAGCTCGATCACCCGCGCGGGCACCACCGCGAGCTGCGCTGCCTGTACCTGGGCAACATGGGCCGCTCCCAGGGCCTGGAGACCGTGGTGCGGGCCGCCGCCCGGCTGCGGGCCCGGGGCGTGCCGGTGCAGGTGCGGATGATCGGGCACGGCGTGGAGGCTCCCGCGCTCGCGGCCCTCGCCCATGAGCTGGGCGCGCCGGTGCAGGTGCTGTCCCGGATCCCGCACACCGAGGTCCAGGAGCAGTACGCGTGGGCGGACACCGTGGTGGTGTCCCTGCGCGACTGGGAGCCCTTCGCGTGGACCGTGCCCTCCAAGCTGTACGAGCTGCTGGCCACCCGGCGCCACATCACCGCCCTGCTGGACGGGGAGGCCGCCGACGTGGTGCGCGAGGCCGGCGCGGGGGATGTGCTGGCCCCGCAGGACGAGGACGCCCTGGTGACGCTGTGGTCCCGCCTCGCGGCTGACCGCTCCCTGGCGGCCGGGAGGGACAGCGGCCGGGACTGGGTGGCCGCCCACGCCGATGACGACGTGCTCGCTGCGCGGTATCTGGGGATCCTGGAGCAGGTGGTGGCGGCAGGTCGGGGTGCTTCCGGCGCACCTGCCCGACCCTGACATACTGGCGCCATGCGTGGAATCATCTTGGCGGGCGGCACCGGCTCGCGACTGCACCCCCTGACCATCGGCGTCTCCAAGCAGCTGATGCCGGTGTACGACAAGCCGATGATCTACTACCCGCTGAGTACCCTGATGCTCGCCGGGATCCGCGACATCCTGATCATCACCACCCCGGAGGATCAAGCCGCGTTCCAGCGGGTCCTCGGTGACGGATCCCGTTTCGGCGTGAACCTTCAGTACGTGGTGCAGCCCTCCCCGGACGGCCTCGCCCAGGCCTTCGTGCTGGGCAAGGACTTCCTGGACGGCGGCCCGGCGGCTCTCGTGCTGGGCGACAACCTGTTCTACGGGCAGGGCATGGGCACCCAGCTGCGCCGCTACCGTGAGCTCGACGGAGCCGCCGTGTTCGGCTACTGGGTGAAGGACCCCACCGCCTACGGCGTGGTGGAGATCGACGACACCGGCCGTGCCCTCTCCCTGGAGGAGAAGCCTGCCCGGCCCCGCTCCAACCTCGCCGTGCCCGGCCTGTACTTCTACGACGACACCGTGGTCTCCCGGGCCGAGGCCCTCACCCCCTCCGCCCGGGGCGAGCTGGAGATCACCGACCTCAACCGCAGCTACCTCGAGGAGGGCACCCTGCAGGTCGAGGTGCTCACCCGCGGCACCGCGTGGCTGGACACCGGCACCTTCGATGACCTCGCCGCTGCTGGGGACTTCATCCGCACCGTGCAGCACCGCCAGGGCCTGTCCATCGGGGCGCCTGAGGAGGTGGCCTGGCGCATGGGCTACCTGAGCGATCAGGAACTGCGCGAGCGCGCGGAGCCGCTGGTGAAGTCCGGGTACGGGCGGTACCTGCTGGACGTGCTCGAGCGGGAACTGGCCGACCGCTCCGGGAACGCGGGCTGAGGCGGAAGCGCGGAATCAGGGGGCGGCAGCGACGCGAGCGGGCGTGAATCGCGGCTGCAGGGCACTGAAACGACAGCTGCGCTCCGCTGGCGGACTGCGCCCCGCTGGCGGACTGCGCCCCGCTGGCGGACTGCGCCCCGCCGCGAGCGCACGTCCCGTGCTTGCGCCGCCCTGCGCGGCAGGCGGTGCCACAATGGCAGAAAAGCACCCTCGCGCTAGGAGTCCCCGTGGCCTCTCGTCACCTGCTCGTCACCGGTGGAGCCGGCTTCATCGGCTCCAACTTCGTCCACCACGTGCTGTCCCACACCGATGACACCGTGACCGTGCTGGATGCGCTCACCTACGCCGGCAACCGGGCCTCCCTGGAGGGCCTGCCGGAGGAGCGGATGCGCCTGGTGGTGGGGGACATCGCCGACGCGGCGACCGTGGACCCGCTGGTCGCCCAGGCCGATGCGGTGGTGCACTACGCCGCCGAGTCCCACAACGACAACTCGCTGGCCGACCCCTCCCCGTTCCTGCACACCAACCTGATCGGCACGTACACGCTGCTGGAGGCGGTCCGCAGGCACGGCACCCGCTTCCACCACATCTCCACCGACGAGGTCTACGGGGACCTGGAACTCGATGACCCGCAGCGGTTCACCGAGACCACCGCCTACAACCCCTCCAGCCCGTACTCGGCCACCAAGGCCGGCAGCGACCTGCTGGTGCGCGCGTGGGTGCGCTCTTTCGGGGTGCAGGCCACCCTCTCCAACTGCTCGAACAACTACGGGCCCCGCCAGCACGTGGAGAAGTTCATCCCCCGCCAGATCACCAACCTGATCGACGGGATCCGCCCCCGCCTGTACGGGGCGGGCACCAACGTGCGCGACTGGATCCACGCCGATGACCACTCCTCCGCGGTGCTGGCGATCCTGGAGCGCGGGCAGATCGGGGAGACCTACCTGATCGGCGCCGACGGCGAGAAGAACAACAAGGAGGTCGTGGAGCTGCTGCTGCAGATCATGGGCCGCGACGCGGGCGACTACGACCATGTGGCCGATCGCCCCGGCCACGACCTGCGCTACGCGATCGACTCCACCCGTCTGCGCGAGGAGCTGGGCTGGAAGCCCGCCTACGGCGACTTCGAGCAGGGCCTGGCCGCCACCGTGGACTGGTACCGGGCCAACGAGGCCTGGTGGCGCCCCCAGAAGGAGGCCACCGAGGCCAAGTACGCCGCGACCGGCCAGTGAGGGGGCACGAGATGACCACCAAGCCGCTCGCCGTCCATTCCACCCCCATCCCCGGACTGCTGGTGATCGACCTGCCTGTGCACGGCGATCAGCGCGGCTGGTTCAAGGAGAACTGGCAGCGCCAGAAGATGGTGGCCGCCGGGCTGCCGGACTTCGGCCCCGTGCAGAACAACATCTCCTTCAACCAGGCCGTGGGCGTCACCCGCGGCATCCACGCCGAGCCGTGGGACAAGTACATCTCCGTGGCCACCGGCCGCGTGTTCGGCGCCTGGGTGGATCTGCGCGAGGGGCCGACGTTCGGGGCCACCTACCACCACGAGATCACCCCCGATACGGCGATCTTCGTGCCGCGCGGGGTGGGCAATGCCTTCCAGACCCTCGAGGCGCCCGCCGCGTACACCTACCTGGTCAGCGCGCACTGGTCCGAAGCCGCACAGGCCCAGTACACCTTCCTGAACCTGGCCGATGAGACCGCCGCGATCCCCTGGCCCATCCCCCTGGAGCAGGCGGAGCTGTCCGAGAAGGACAAGGCCCACCCCCGACTTTCGGAGGTGACGCCGGTGCCGCCGCGCCGCACCCTGGTGGTGGGCGCTGGCGGCCAGCTGGGCCGCGCGCTCGCCGAGCGCTGGCAGGGCCGGGCCGACGTCGACGCCGTGGATCGCAACGAGCTCGACATCGCCGACGCCGCGAGCGTGGCGGCCTTCGACTTCTCCCCGTATGCCGTGATCGTCAACGCCGCCGCGCACACCGCAGTCGATGCCGCGGAGACCCCCGAGGGCAGGCGCGAGGCCTGGGCGGTGAACGTCACCGGTGTGGGCCGCCTGGTGGAGGCGGCCCGGCGGGAGCGGGCCACGTTGGTGCACGTCTCCAGCGACTACGTGTTCGACGGTGAGCGCGAGCTGCACGACGAGGCCGAACCGCTCAGTCCGCTCGGCGTATACGGGCAGACCAAGGCCGCAGGTGACCAGCTGGTCGCCACCGTGCCGGATCACTACATCGTGCGCACCAGCTGGGTGATCGGCGAGGGCACGAACTTCGTACGGACGATGGCGCAGCTGGCCGAGCGGGGGATCGACCCGACTGTGGTGGACGACCAGATCGGCCGCCTCACCTTCACCAGTGATCTCGCCGCCGCGATCGACCACCTGCTCACGCAGCGGCCGCAGCCCGGGGTGTACAACCTCAGCGGGGGAGGGGAGTCGCTGAGCTGGGCCCACATCGCCGCAGAGGTGTTCGCCCTGACCGGTCACGACCGCGCACGGGTGCACCCGGTGAGCACCGGCGCGTACTACGCCGCCCAGGGCAAGGCCGAGGGCGACGGCACCGTGGCGCCCCGGCCGCGCAACTCCACGCTGGACCTGGCGAAGATCGAGGCCGCCGGCTTCGAGGTGCGGGACCACAGGCAGGTGCTGGGGGAGTACCTGCAGCGGGGGTGAGGGCGAGCACCATGTGGGGCGCCGTTGCCTGGGAGAAGTCAGGAACAGGTAGCGGTTAACCGGGCGGGCGGCGCCCCGAGATGTAAGGATAAGAGTTATCCGAACATCATCGAGGTGTCAGCGGCCGGGTGAGGACTACATGAACGCGTGGGAAGAACAGGAATGGCAGTCGTCCGCGGTGTCGGGGTTGCCACGGCGCGACCGGCGCTCCGGGCCGTTCCTCGCGTATGTTCCCGACACTCTCGTCCAGGCTCCTCTCGTGCTGGGTCGGGAGGCCGAACATCTGCTCGCCACGGCGGAGTCGAAGGTCAGGTCGTTGACCGGCCTTAGCGATGACCTCCCGGCGATCTCCAGGTTCCTGCTGCGCTCCGAGGCGATCGCTTCATCGCGGATCGAGGGGATCGCGCCGTCGGCGCGGCAGGTGGCGCTCGCCGAACTCGGCCAGAGTGAGACCGTTCAGGGTGTCAGCGCACCGGCACAGATGGTCGCCAACAACATGACACTGGTTCGTGAGGCGACCACACGCCTGGTCGGCGCGCCGCTGGTGACCGTGGAGAGCATCATCGACCTGCACCGGAGCCTGCTGCGCGATGAACCCCACCATCACGGGATCAGGGACGTCCAGAACTGGATCGGTGGATCCGACTGGCATCCACTCGACGCGGATTTCGTCCCGCCTCCTGCGGTCCGTGTGGAACCGGCGATGCAGGACCTCGTGGACTACATGAACGGTGCCTCGCACGCACCTATCGTGCAGGCCGCACTCGTCCACGCCCAGTTCGAGACGATCCACCCCTTCACCGACGGGAACGGACGGGTTGGTCGAGCTCTGATCCACTCGGTTCTCACCCGGCGAGGTCTCACCCCTGACTCGGTGCTCCCCGTGAGCCTCGTGCTCTCGACGCTGCGTGACAGGTACGTCGATCATCTTCAGCAGTTCCGTGACGTCGAGGGCCGGGGGAGCGGGGGCAGTGGTCGTGAGCGATGGATCAGCTTCTTCGCGGAGGTGACCCTTCTGGCGAGCGAACAGGCCGTCACGCTGTCCGGAGAGCTGTCGGAGATCCGGGAGGAGTGGGAGCAGCGCTTGACGGCGTCGCGCCAGCGGCGGGGGAGTCAACGAGCACTTCGCAGTGATTCCGCCACAGCGTTGATCCTGGCGGACATGGTGGGTACACCCGTCCTCACCGTCGATACGGCGCAGAGGATCCACGGGGTGTCCAGGGTTGCTGCACTTCGTGCGCTTGATGAGCTGCATGAGGCTGAGATCCTTACTCGACGGTCGATCGGTTCCGGTCGTCACGCGTATGTGTCGGGCGAGGTCCTGGATCTGATCACGTGGGCTGAAAGACGATTGGCGAGCACGAAGTTCGACACCCGGAAGTCGCCTCCGCACCCGGGGGTTCCTGCTCCACCTCAGCGCCCTCCCCTGTGAACAGCGGCGGAGGTGTCGGTCTCCGGCCAGGCCGAACGCCGGTAGTGTGTGTCCCCAGTCACGCCCCCGGATTACTGGAGCCTCTTCATGTCCGCATCGGACAGCCCCGCGCCCGCCCCGGCCGACGCCACCGCGCACGCCGAGACCCGCAAGCTCGAGAGGACCATGAAGCCCGCGTGGGTGTTCGCGATCGCGCTGGGCTCTGCCGTGGGCTGGGGTGCATTCATCCTGCCGGTGGAGTGGCTCGCCGACGGCGGCACCGCCGGTGCCCTGATCGGCTTCGCGATCGGCACGGTGCTGATGGCGATCATCGCCGTCTCCTACGGTCTGGTGATCCGGGCGCTGCCCGTCACCGGTGGGGAGCTCTCCTTCACGCTGCACGCCTTCGGGAGGTACGCCTCCTTCGTGGTGGGCTGGTTCCTGGCTCTGGCGTACGCGTGCATCATCGCGCTGAACGCCTCGGCGATGACCCTGGTGTTCCGCCAGCTGTTCCCCTCGGTCATGGAGCGCGGCTACCTGTACACGATCGCCGGCTGGGACATCCACGCCCCGGAGGTGGTGGTGGCCCTGGCCGCGATGATCATCGCCGGTGCGCTCAACGCCAGTGGCGCGGCGCTGTCGGGACGATTCCAGTTCTACGCCTGCGTGATCATGATGGCGGCGGTGGCCATCATCCTGGTATGGACCGCGGTGCTGTACCTCCAGAACCCCGTGCCGCTGTATCGGGGCTTCCCCGCGGAGGTGTCCCCGCTCGCGGCGATCGCGGTCATGGTGGCGTTCGCGCCGTGGGCGTTCGTGGGCTTCGACAACGTGCCCCAGGCGGCCGGTGAGTTCAACTTCTCCCCGAAGAAGGCGATGGGCCTGATCGTGGCTGCGATCTTCGCCTCCGGCGCCATCTACCTCACGATGATCCTGGTGACCTCGGTGGCGGCCTCCCACGCCGGCGGCAGCGTCGACGGTTCCGTGTGGGCCACGGCCGATGCGATCACCGCGATGCTGGGCCCGGTGGGCCGCGCACTGGTGGTGATCGCCGTGTTCATGGGCGTGATCACCGGGTTGAACGGGTTCACCGTCTCGGCCAGCCGGATCCTGATGACGATGGGCAGGGCCCGGATGCTGCCGCCCGTGCTGGGGCGGGTCAGCCACCGCTTCGGCACCCCGGTGGTGGCGGTGACCGCAGCGATCCTGATCGCCTCTCCGTCCCCGTTCTTCGGCCGCTCGGCGCTGCTGTGGATCGTGGACATGACCTCCGTGGGCGTCACCGTGGCCTACTTCGTCACCTGCCTGGTGGCGTTCAAGATCGCCGAGGAAGACGGCTGGTCGCCGGGAAAGACCAAGCTGGCGAAGGTGATCGCCATCGTGGGGGCGGTGCTGTCGGTGGGCTTCCTGCTGCTGCTGATCGTGCCCGGCTCCCCGGGCGCCCTGGCCACCGAGCCGCTGATCGCCCTGGCCGCCTGGGTGGTGCTGGGCATTGTGTTCTTCGTGCTGCGCAAGCCCACGGTGGACGAGATGCCGGAGGAGCAGCTGGAGCAGGTGATCCTCGAGGGGTGAGCCGGTGAGCTGGCTTGCTGAGGCCCGCCCCTCACGGTTTTGCCCGCTGTGCTTCCAGTGCTGGAAGCACAGCGGACAATTCGGTGAGTTGCGCCGTCAGGGAGCCGACTCGACTTCAGTGCGGAGACGCGCGATGACGCCCGGCAGGTACTCCGTGGTGGTCTGCCAGAAGAGGTCGGCGTCCATCGCCCGGTAGCCGCTGTGTGCCGCGATGTTCCGGGTCGTGATGATCCCCCGGCGCTCGTCGTCCGCCACTGCGGTGAGGAATGGTGCGAAGCGGCTCGGCTCCTCGAACAGCGCGGCGAGTCGGATGACGGCCACTGTCGCCCGGTCATAACTGTCCGAGCCCTCAAAGAAGGCCGGGCGCCCCTGCTCGATGACATCGTCGAGGCGGACCTGGATGCGGTCGAGCTCGACCAGCAGCGCCTCCGCGGGCGAGGGCGCACCGGGGGCTTCGCACTCGGCGCGGCCCTGGATCCGCCACCGGTCCCGCGCCGACGGGGAATCGTCTGCCGAGCTCACAGCGGCACCGCCGTCTCCCGGAGGTGCTCGGGCGTCTCCACCCCGTCGATCACCACGTCGACAGGGAAGCCGAGCAGGTCGGACGCGTCGGCGACGAAGAGCGCATAGTCCAGGGGGTCGGAGTCAGGGTCCCGGGACACCAGGAGATCGACATCAGACTGGTGATGGTCCGATCCTCGGGCGACGGAGCCGAAGACTCTGACGTGGTGGAGTCCCCGCCGCGCGGCGAGGGCCAGCAGCTCGTCCCGATGAGCGGCCAGAGCGAGGGAGGGGCGGTAGTCCGCCGCGGCGAGCAATCGGGCGAGCATCTCGGCGGAGACCGCTCGACGCCCGGATTCGATGCCCGCGATGTGCGGCTGCTGGGCTCCGACCGCCTCGGCCAGAGCACGCTGCGTCATCCCGGCATCCTCGCGAGCGGCGCGGAGCACCCGGGGGGCATCCTGGAGCGGCACGGTCATGGCGCGAAGTATACCCGGGCTGGTATCTCTTTGCGCCGCCCCCCACCCCGAGTTTTTCCAGTCCCGGCAGGAAACCGCCGGGCGCGAGGACACCGGGAGGCCCCAGGGTTCTGCCCGCTGAGCTTCCGCATCAGGACGCTCAGGGGGCAGAACCTTCGGTGCGAGGGCTGAGGCATGGCGGGGCTGACGGCAGCGGCCGTGGGTGCGGGTCGCGTAGCGCACCTGCTCCGTGCCTCCGTGCCGGAAGTGCCACAGGGCCTTGCGCAGGGTCGAGAGCGGGGACGGCATGGGACCTCCGGGCCGGGGACGCGAACTCCCACATAGTAGGCGCAGACCCGCGCGCTGCCCTGCTCCTGGACGCAGCCCCACCTGCGAAGGACCGCGATGCCCGCCCTACTCCACCGCGAAGCGGATCCGGAAGGTCGAACCCTCCCCGGGCTGGGAGCGGACACTGATCTGCCCGTTGTGGGAGACGACGATCCGCCGCGTGAGCGAGAGGCCGATGCCGTGGCCGGGGATGTCGCTGTTGCGGGCGGTCTCGGTGCGGTAGAAGTCGGTGAACAGGTTGGTCTGCTCCTGCGCGGTCATGCCGATCCCGGTGTCGGTGACCCGCAGCTCTGCATGCCCCTCGATCATCCCGGTGGCGACCGTGACCGTTCCGCCGCGTCGCGTGTATTTCACGGCGTTGGAGAGCAGGTTGTCGACGGCCTGCTGCATGCGGGCGGTGTCCACCGGCATCTCCGGCGTGGGCTGCAGATTCGAGATGAGGGCGATCCCGGCCTCCTCGGCGCGCAGCGCGAAGGACTCCACGGAATGCTCGGCGATCTCGGAGAGCCGGCCCGGCCGCAGCACCAGCTTCTCCTTTCCGGAGCGGCTCACCTGATCCTGCAGCAGGTCCCCCACGATCACCAGCAGCTGCTCCGCGTTGCGATGCGCGACCTGCAGGTAGCTCGCGGTCTCCTTCGAGAGGTCCAGGTCGTCC
This sequence comes from Brachybacterium sp. p3-SID1565, assembly GCF_025143785.1. Lineage (NCBI taxonomy): Bacteria > Bacillati > Actinomycetota > Actinomycetes > Micrococcales > Dermabacteraceae > Brachybacterium > Brachybacterium sp. p3-SID1565. The sequence continues at coordinate 44,103 of NZ_JAMBDS010000008.1, read as the reverse complement.
TGGGCCAGTTCCAGGTAGCCGATCACCGATGTCAGCGGGGTGCGCAGCTCATGGGACACCGCGGCGACGAACTGCTCCTGCGAGCGGACCGTCTCGAGGTACGAGGTGACGTCGGAGAACACCACCACCGCGCCGGCCCGTTCGCCGCGCTGGTCCAGGATCTGCCGCGCCGAGACGGAGAAGGCGGCACTGCCCTCACCCGGCGGGCCCGTCGCGACCAGGTAGTTGGTGAAGGACTCCTGCAGCACCGCCCTGCGCACCGGGCGCTCGTCTGCCGGGATCGGCAGCGACGTCCCCGGGTAGCGCAGCAGCAGCTCCGCCTCGCCCGGGTCGTCGTTCCCTGGCGGGGTGGCGAGGGCGTGGATCCGCCGCTGCCGGGTGTTCATGAGGATGTCGTGGCCGTCCGCGTCGACGACGACGATGCCCACGTCCACGGTGTCCAGGATGCTCTGCAGCAGCTGAGCGGAGGCGTCGAGCTCGCCGATCATCGTCTCCCGCTTCGCGACGGTCTTCTGCAGCCGCTCGTTGCGCCGATCCAGCAGGCCCAGCGCCCCCTCGGTGAGCAGGCCGATCTGCAGCACCGTGAGGGGCATCAGCAGCGCGTGCGCCAGGATCATCGAGTCCAGTTCCCCGGCGCGCACCAGCGCGGGCACCGAGATCGCCACGGTGACCGCGAACAGCGAGATCAGTACGCCCGTGCGGCGCAGACGGGCGGACAGCCACATGACCGGGATCAGCGCCAGCAGCGAGACGGACATCGACACTTCTCGCGTCAGGTCCCGGATCAGGGCGACCCCCGCGATGTCCAACACCGGGATCAGCGCCGCCCAGGCCAGCGGGCGGCTGTCCCAGCGCCCCACGAGGGCCAGCACCGTCGTCACGGCGATCAGGCCCAGCGCCGCAAGGAACTGTGGATCCAGCACCATCTCCACGGCGGAGACGGCCACCATCAGGGTGTACCCGGCCACCAGCCCCGCGAAGTACAGCTGCTTCGACCCGGTGCCCGAGGTGGGCGCGAGGACCAGCGCCAAGCGCGTGGCGGCGGAGGGTCGATCGACCACGGAGTGCTCCTTTCTCAGAGCGCGGGGACTCGGGGAAGCGTCCGGACGGGCTCCTTATCGGAATCTTCTTATCGGAATCTTCTGATTCTGGCGCGGGTGAACGGGAGCGGTGCCGCCCACATCACATCGAACGGGGGAGGTGCAGCTGCGGCCCGCTTCGTCCCGACGCAGTTCGTCAGCAGGCTGCCCCTGCCCAATGTCGAGCGCGATCGCGGGGGAGGGGCCGGCGGACGGGAACGCCGCCCGGGAAGTGACACTTCCGGGCCGTGCGTAATCACCTCGAAAGGGATGTGTCGGACTTCTCACGCCGTGCGCACACCGGAGTGATCCGGCCTCTGGGGGGAGGCAGAAATGGACAGTACGCTGGGCCGCTGAGCGCGCGGAGAGGCCGCGTGCACTGCGCGAGGGGGTCTCGTGAGAACCGCACTGGTGGTCGAGGACGACGACGACATCCGCCTGCTGCTGCGAGTCGTCCTCACGCGGGGCGGTTACAGCGTGACGGTAGTCGAGAACGGACGCTCGGGCATCGATGCCGCTCGCTCGCTCCGCCCCGATCTCTGCCTCGTGGACGTGGGGCTGCCCGATATGGAGGGCTACCAGGTCGTCACCGAGTTGACCGGGATCGTCTCGGGCCGCGTCGTGATGCTCTCGGCCCACTCCACCGAGGACGATGCCCGCAGGGGCCTCGAGGCTGGCGCCGATGACTACCTCACCAAGCCCTTCCGTCCCCGCATGCTCCGCGAGCAGCTGGAGGCGATCGTCGCCCGCCCAGCCCGCGCCGCCACGAACACGGGCGAGCCGGGCACCGCCGCGGAGTCCCAGGCCAGCTGACTCCGCGTCCGGTCGGTTCTCGAGGTCGACCAGACGAGAGACGAGCTGAATCCCGTATCGGCTGAGCTCCGCCGCCTGCGCAGTTCCCGTCGGCCACCCGCGCCCCATCGGCAGCATGTCGGCCGCGCGCGGCGGCCCCCTCCCGGAAGAACTCCGCGCGCATCGCACGCACCGTCGCCTCGCCCACCTCGACCAGCTCGGCCAACGGCTGGCGCGCCGCGCGGCGTCAAAGCGGAGGTTCACGAGGCGCCCATCGCCGGCGACGCGGGGACGCGGGCCTGTTGGTGAGCGTCGACGGCTTCGCGCGCCGCGACTCCTGCCTGCTCCACCACAGCCGCTGCTGCTCCGTCCCTCCGTGCCGCAAGTGCCAGAAGGCCGTGCGCAGCTGCGACACCTGCGTGGACAGCGGGAAGGGCGCGAAGACGGGAGTGGGAGAAGGGGGACCCGGCCATCCTACGGGCGTGAGAACGGCTCGACGGAGCCACAGGCTGGTACGACCTGTGGGGCCGCTCGGCTGTGAACGGCTGCATTCCGTGCGAGGGTGCAGATCGAGGGGCCGTCCGCGAACGGAGGGCCCCTCGTCATGAACGCTGCAGCAGATCAGCTATCAAGGTTCTCGATCGCCCAATCAGCTTCCTCCTGGGTGAACTGGTCGCCGTACTCGGAAGTGAGCTGGTCCCGGATCGCTTCCGGGGACATGTTCATCTCATCCTGGTAGACCCGGGCGCTCTCCAAGGCGTTCTGCTTCCAATCGGCGTCGATGTTGTCGATTGCGTACTGCGCCTCCGCCTCGGTGAACTGGTCCCCGTACTCCGAGATCAGCTGGTCGTAGATGCCCTGCTTCGACATGTGCATCGTGTCGGAGTAGACCTTCGCCGACTCCAGTGCGTTGTTGTTCCAATCGGCCTCGACGTTATCGATGGCGTACTGCGCAGCTTCTTCGGAGAACTGTCCGCCGTACTCGGAGATCAGCTGGTCGTAGATGCCCTGCTTCGACATGTGCATCACGTCCGAGTAGGTCTTCGCCTGCTCCAGTGCGGACTTGTGATCCTGAGGAACGTCGCTATCAGCGGCGTCGTCCTCGGCGGGCGCCTCTTCAGCGGGGGCTTCCTCCTCGGCGGGGGCATCGTCCTCAGCAGGAGTTTCCTCCTCGGCCGGCGTCTCTTCCTCAGGGGCGGTGTCCTCGGACGGGTCCGCAGGCGCCTCCACGCTAGGAGTCGGGTCGGGATCGTCACCGCCTCCAGCCACGAGGGCGGTACATCCGGCGATACCGATGGCCAGGATCGCAAGGCATCCGCAGCCCGCGGCGATGAACTTGCCCTTGCCACGCTTCTTCGGCGGGGCGGCGGGCGCCGGAGCGACATTGCCGGCGCCCGGTGTGGAGGGGGCGCCGTACTCGGGGCCGAATCCGGGCTGATTCGGGTGCGCGTTGCTGGGTTCCGGGGGAACGGGTGCAGACATAGTGAAAGCTCCTGTTTCTACGGTTTCGGGCGCGCGGGGCTACCCGAACATCGGGAGAGTTGGGGCGGCCAGGTGCTTTCGGTCGCCAACCTGGGGTAGTAGCGGCCAGTCTAGAACGAGCGGCATTGGTCAACATCGACGGAACCTGAGCCGGTTTCAAGTTAAACCATTCGCTTACGCAGAAACGGACATGCGTCCATGAAGCCTGACTCGTTACACGATCGTGTCCTTCGTGGTGCGCGCTGGCGGGGCCAACGTCCCGGGATCCAGCAGGTGGTCCCCGTCTTTGGGGAGAGGCGGAGGCTCAGAGTCGTCAGTCGCGGTGCGCAGCCGGCTCGGCGAGCACGCTCCCGGAGCGGCCGGGTCGTTCTCAGCGGGCCGGGCCGGTGGAGCGCCGCGCCTTCACCCATCCACTGGCCGCATCCCACCCCGCGATGGCCGTCACGCCCACGCCCAGCAGCACACCGAGGATGCGCATCACGTCCGCACCCACACCGTTGTCCAGGAGCACGGCCTCGGTGAACGCGGGGTTCACCAGCAGTCCCCGGCCCAGCAGGGTCAGCGTCCAGCTCACCACCAGCAGCGCGGCCAGGGTGTTCACGGCCGCCAGGGGCACCGTCCAGCCCCGCCGGATCCACACCGTCACCGCGATCACGGCCTCCAGTGCGAACAGCACGAACAGCGCCGCCATCCACCACGGCCACAGCTGCGGATGCAGGAACGAGAGCGTCTCGCCGCGCACGTGCGCCACGCCGCGGGTGCCGTCCCACAGGACCGCGGCGGCCGTCACCGCGAGCAGCGCCAGGGAGGCCACCACGTCCGAGAGGCGGGCATCGGGATCCTGGGCCTGCGGCAGCTGGTCCACGTCCCAGCCGCCACCGGTCTGGGTGCCGCTGCGCTCCAGGATCACGAACACCAGCGTCACCCAGAAGAACACGTGCACGGCGGCACTGAGCGCGATGGCCAGCGACTCGGCGATGATCGTCTCCACCGGGGAGCCGATCAGGGCCTGCGCGACGGCGACACCGCCCAGTGCGCACAGCGGCACGATGATCAGCAGCGCCTTCAGCAGGCGCCACCAGGTGAGGTAGTAGCGCGGGCCGATCAGGTGCAGGGGGCGATCCGCATAGCCGGCCGCGAGCACCGCCGGATCGCCCAGCTCGGTGAGCACCGCCCGCTCGGCGGCGGCCGGATCCTCGCCCTGCTCGATGCGGGCCTCGACGGCGTCGGCGATGGACACGCCCAGCTCGGCCCGCACGTCCTGCTGGGACTTGGCCGGCAGCGAAGCTGTGGTGGCGGCGATGTAGCGCTCGGTCAGTGTGGGCATGATCAGTCCTCCTCGGTCGCGAGGGTGGGGGAGCCGGGGGTGAGGGATGCGATGGCTGCGGTCAGCGCCGTCCACTCCGAGGTGAGTGCATCGGCCAGGGAGATGCCGGTGGCGGAGGTGCGGTAGAACTTCCGCGGCCGGGCCTCCTCGGTGTTCCATTCGCTGGTGAGGTGGCCCTGCTTCTCCAGGCGGCGCAGCAGGGGGTACAGCGTGTTCGCGTCGGTGGCGAAGCCGAGGCGTTCGAGGTCCTGCAGCAGCCCGTAGCCGTAGCCGGGGGAGCGCAGCAGCTGCAGGCAGGCCAGCACCACGGTGCCGCGCCGCAGCTCCTGCAGGTGGGTATCGAACACATCGTTCATGGAGCACACAATACTGTGTGGCACACACTATGACAATGGGTTCGCGCGGCATTGGCCCTTATCGGGGGCCGGCCGTGCGGATCAGCGCCGCAGCACGTGCCGCAGGGCGCCCTCCAGCTCGGGGTGCGCCGCCTGGAAGCCGCTGGCGCGCAGGCGCTCGTCGCTCACCCGCTGATCGGTCTCCACGATCGCGCGTGCCCCCTCCCGGCCCAGCACCAGTCGCGGACCGAACGGCGGCACCGGCACGGCGGAGGGGCGGTGCAGCACCCTGCCCAGGGTGCGGGCCAGCTCGCCGGCCGTCGTCGGCTGCGGGGCCACCGCGTTCACCGGGCCGTCGAGCGCGTCGGTGAGCAGGGCGTGCACGTAGCTGCGCGCCATGTCATCCAGGGTGATCCAACTGATCGCCGCGTCCCGTGAGGTGAGCGGGCCGCCCACACCGGCCAGGAACAGCGGCAGCTGCGGTGCCAGCGCACCTCCCGCATCGGTCAGCACGATCCCGGTGCGCACAGCGCAGGTGCGCACCCCCGCCTGGGCGGCCGGCGCCATCTGCTCCTCCCACGCCCGGCACACGTTCGCCAGCACGTCCTCGCCCGGTGCGGAGTCCTCGGTGAGCAGCTCACCGGGGCGCCTCGCCCCGTAGTAGCCGATGCCGCTGGCCTGCACCAGAATGCGCGGCCCGGACCCGCTGCGGGCCAGCTGGGCCAGGGTGCGGGCGATCAGCCCCGACGAGGAGGTGCGGGAGGCCAGGATCTCGTGCTTGGCGCGGGCCGTCATCCGGGTGGCGATGCTGCGCCCGGCCAGGTTCACCACCGCATCGACCCCCTCGAGGGCCGACGGATCCAGCACCCCGGCCGCCGGGTCCCACGCGATCTCCCCCTCGCCCGCCCGCCTGCCCCGCACCATCCGCAGCACGCGGTGCCCACCGGTGCTCAGCAGCGCGGTCAGCTGCGTGCCGATCAAGCCGGAGGCCCCGGCCACCGCCACCGTCAGGCGCGGCGCACCTGCCAGGCGCCGATGCAGGTCCAGATCCTGCTCCAGCTGCGCGGCCCGGAAGTCCAGCATCCGCCGCACCTGGCCAGCGGCGATGCGCTCGCCGATGCCGGCCCCTCGCGGCAGGCGGAGGTCGATGGTCTCCTGCAGCCGCGTGTTCGCACCGTCGTCGGTCTGCTCCATGTGGTGGTGGTGCCGCCAGGCGCGGAACGGGCCGGTCACCTGTGCATCCACGAAGGAGAAGGAGGTGGGGGCCTGCGTGACGTCGCAGTGCTCGAGGGTCCATTCCGCGCGGATCCGTCCCAGCTGCGCGGGACCCAGGCGGGTGCGCACCCGCATGCCGTTTTCGATGCCGCCCTGGCGAGGATCCTCGACGCTGCCCAGCGCCGGCGGGATCATCCGCACCAGTGCGCCCGGCCGCTGATGCCAGGCCACCACGTCCTCCAGCCGATGGGGGATCACGGAGCTCAGCTCGATGCGCATGAGGGCACGATACGCCGTGGCCCCGTGGACACGGCAGCCATGAGCCGGGGCAAGGCCAGCCGCACCGCCTCGCAGTAGGGGATGAGCCGCGTCAGTCGCCGGGCCACTCACCGACCACGCGCTCGAAGGCACGTGCGCCGCCGCGCTCCATCAGTGCCTTGATCGTGGCGTACAGCGCTCCCTGCAGGGCGGCGGCCGCCAGGATCTCCCACAGCGGGAACTCGGACTGCAGAGCGGACGGGGCGTCGTCGACGGACTTCGGCGACGCCTTCTTCCACACCTGCTTGAACACGATGCCGGCGAGGGCGCCGCTCAGCACGCCGCTGAGGATGCCGACCGGGCGGTACAGCACCTTTGCGGAGGTGCTGGTGGTCTTCTTGTGGGCCATCGGGGTCTCCTTCGTCAGGGGGTGGGTCTGGCGGTGGGCGTCGGGCCGCGTTCAGTGATCCCGGCGCACCAGCAGCGCGACCAGGGCCGCCAGGGCACCGGTGGCGGCACCGGTGGCCACGAACACGGCCGGCGCGGCAGCAGCACCGGTGCGAGAATCAGTTGTCCGTTCAGCACGGATCTCGGTGACGGTACCGGGCGGGACGGGGACGGTCTCCGGTGCGGTACCCGCATCGGAACGGTTGTCGCCGCGCGATGTCAGACTGTCGATCCGCTCGCGGGCCTGTCCTTTGACCGATTCGACCCGGCCCAGGGCCTCCGCCTTCAGGTGCGCGGCCCGGTCGCGAGCCCGCCCCTTGACGTCCGCGACCTGGCGCTGCGCCTGCACCTTGGGGTTGAGCTGGTCAGAGAGCGCGCTGACGGTCTCTCCCAACTCCCGCCGGGTGAGGGCGATGTCGGTCTCGAGCTCCTCGGCCGATGCGTCATCACCCGGTTCCGGTGGCAGTGCGCCGCCGCGGGTGCGGGGGGCGGGGTCGTGGTCGGCGGGCAGGTGGGAATGGCTGGTGCTCATGTCAGATGCTCTCCTTGATCTCATCGATGTCGCGCTGGACGGTCTCGACGGTGCGCTCCGGCACGGGGGTGAGGCCCTCCGCCTTCTTCTTCCCCAGCAGGGCGGCGATGCCCGCGGCGATGAACACGACCACGGTGACGATCAGGGCCGCCGCCCAGGCGGGCAGGAACAGGGCGAGCACGAGGATCAGGGTCGCCAGGAGGCATCCCAGGCCGAACCAGGCCAGCACAGCCCCGGCGCCGAACAGGCCGGCGGCGGTGCCGCCCTGCTTGGCCTTCTCGGTGTACTCCACTCGGGCCAGCCGCAGCTCGTCCCGCACCAGGCGGGTGGTCTGCTCGGTCATGCGGTCCACCAGGTCCGCGACGGTCGGCTCTGTGCCCGGCTGCTTCTGGGGCGGGTAGGCAGTGCTCATGGACAGCTCCTCTCGAGGGGTGCGCGGGCTCGTCCGCCAGCGCCGCGCCGTTCCCGGTGCCGCTCGGCGCGGCCGCGGTTCTGGGAAGGAGGATACGGGCCGCAGTCGTGGAAAAGCGGGGCCGGATGGTCATCGACCGGTCGGTCGCTCACCCCAGGGCTTTGTCGCGTGCCCCTCCTACACTCGGCGGTGGAGACCTTCAAGCCCGCCACCTGGCGATAGGACGTGACGATGAGCTCGACCACCACAGGCCACCGGGACGACCCGGCCGACGCCCCCCACCCCGAGGACGACCGCAAGCCCGACAGTCCCACCGAGGTCACCACACCGTCCTGGAAGTACATCCTGCGCACCACCGTGCGGGAGTTCAGTGCGGACGGCTGCACCGATCTCGCCGCCGGACTGACCTACCGCACCGTGCTGTCGATCTTCCCGGCCCTGATCGCGCTGGTGTCGATCCTCAGCCTGTTCGGACAGAGCGAGTCCTCGGTGACCGCGGTGCTCGACCAGGCCGAAGGCATCGTCCCGGCGGACATGTGGCAGACGGTGCGACCCGCCCTCGAATCGATCCTCACCGCTCCCGCGGCGGGCCTGGGGCTGATCATCGGTCTGCTCACCGCCCTGTGGTCCGCCTCCAGCTACACCAAGGCCTTCGGCCGGGCGATGAACACCATCCACGACGTGCCCGAGGGGCGCGGCGCGATCAAGCTGAACGTGCAGATGTACCTGCTGACCGCCCTGTTCCTGCTGCTGGGCGTGATCGGGTTGATGATCTTCGTGCTCTCGGGCCCGGTGGCGCAGGCCGTGGGAGACGCGATCGGTCTGGGCAGTGCAGCGGTCGCCGTCTGGAACATCGCCAAGTGGTTCGTGCTGGCCGCAATCGTGGTGCTGGCGGTGGCGCTGCTGTACTACGCCACCCCCAACGTCCAGCAGCCCAAGTTCCGCTGGATGAGCCTGGGCGCGCTGCTCGCCATCATCGTGGCCGTCCTGGCCAGCCTCGGCTTCTTCCTGTACGTCTCCAACTTCGGCAACTACAACGCCACCTACGGGGCGCTGGCCGGCGTGATCATCATGCTGCTGTGGATCTACATCATCAACGCCATCCTGCTGTTCGGTGCGGAGGTGGACAGCGAGATCGAGCGCGGGCGTGAGCTGCAGGCCGGCATGCCCGCCGAGGAGGAGCTCCAGCTGCCCGCCCGGGACACCAAGGCCAGCGACAAGAAGGAGAAGAAGTACCAGGAGGATCTGGAGCGCGGCCGCAACCTGCGCAAGAGCGCCGGCCGCAGCCAGGAGGATCCGCATCGCACCGAGGAGCAGTGAATGTCCACCGCTGAGACGCGGTCGGGCGGCGGCACCGCCGCTCCGCCCCGCACCCAACGCACCACCGACCGCCGCACCGTGGCCTCCGGCTTCCTGTTCGGCTGCGGCATCGCCGCCGCCATGATCGACCTGTTCATCTTCCATCTGGGCCTGCAGTGGCACCACTTCTACGACCTGTCCACCACCCAGGTGGCGCTGACCGCCGACGGGTTCTTCCACGCCTTCGCCTGGTTCATCACCGTGTGGGGCCTGTTCCTGCTGGCCGACGTGCGGCGCCGCGGCCACGTGGCCTGGCCCCGCTGGACCGCCGCGGTGATCACGGGAGTCGGGTTCTTCCAGCTGTTCGACGGGGTGGTCAACCATAAGATCCTGGGCATCCACCAGGTCCGCTACGGCGTGGACCTGCTGCCCTACGACGTGGCCTGGATCGGTTCGGCGATCGTGCTGTTGCTGATCGGCCTGGCGATGCTGTGGCGCACCCGCCCGGCCGCATCCTCCCGCTGAGAGCCCGGGAATGGGACACGATCACACCGGTCACGCCACGAGCTCGGCCGGATGGGTGCTGTTCGAGATCGCGGCCGTCGTGGTGCTCCTCGCCGCTGCGCTCGCCTACGCGGTGGCGCTGTGGGCGGCCCGCGACCGCAGCCCCTGGCCGCTGCGCCGCACGCTGTTCTGGTACACGGGGCTGGTGAGCGTCGGGGTGGGGATCGCGGGCCCACTGGCGCAGGCAGCGCATGCGAGCTTCACCGCCCACATGGCGGCCCACCTGCTGCTGGGCATGACCGGTCCGCTGCTGCTGGTGCTGGGCGCCCCCATCACCCTGGCCCTGCGGGCACTGCCGGTGGCAGGGGCGCGGGCCCTCACCCGCATCCTGCGCACCCCGTACGTGCGGGTGGTCACCCATCCAGCTGTCGCGGCCCTGCTCAACGCCGGGGGTCTGTGGCTGCTGTACACCACGACGCTGTACACGCTGATGCACGAGTCGGTGCTGGTGCACGCGATGGTGCACGTGCACATCGTGCTGGCCGGCTACCTGTTCACCGCCTCGCTGATCGGGCCGGACCCGGATCCGCACCGGTCCTCGATGGCGGTGCGGTCGGTTGTGCTGATCGTGTTCATCGCCGCGCACTCCGTGCTGGGCAAGTGGCTGTACGCCTACCCGCCGGCAGGGGTGGATGCGGCCGATGCTCGGCGCGGTGCACAGCTGATGTACTACGGCGGCGACGTGGTGGACGTGCTGATCATCGTGCTGCTGTTCGCCGGCTGGTACGCCGCGACCAGGCCTCGGCACGGGCTCCAACCGGCGTACGCCAACGGAGCCTGAGCTTGCCCGCGGGGGCAGAGCGTGCCAGGCGGCCTGAGCGCCGCACCGGGGTGGAGGGCGCGAGCGTCGCCTGGCCTGAGCCGCCTAGCGGTGCCTTTCGAGTGCGACGAGGCTACGGCGTGTGCTTCAGCGCTCGTTGCGGCGCCGCTGAAGCCAGACCATCCCAGCACCGGCAGCCATGGCCAGTGCCGTGAATGCGGCGGCCGCGGAAATCTCGGTTCCGGTCTTGGCCAGCTCACCGCCGCCGTCGGCCGCCTCAGCATTGCTGCCCGTAGCCTCGGACGAGTTGCCGAACGCACCCGCAAGGGCCTCACCCAGGGTCACGGACAGTGCACCCAGGCGCTGCTGCGGTGCGGTGGGCTGGGACTTCCCACTGCCGGAGAAGTCACGAGTTCCCGTCTCGGGAGCGGCCGGCAGTTCGGCGCCGGCCCGCGGGGAGCTGGGCTGCTGACCACTGGCCGAGGGAGCGGGGCTGTTGGAGCCGGGGAAGTCCTTGATCGGGGTGGACGGGCTACCGGTTTCGGGGGCGGAGTTACCCGGGGTCGTGCCCGGCTTGTTCTCCTGGTTGCCCGTGCCGCCACCGTTGTTGCCGGTGCCCGTGTTGTCGCCGCCCGTGTTGTCGTCGTCCGGGTTGTCGCTGCCGGGGGTGTCGTCGTCCGGGTTGTCGCTGCCGGGGGTGTCGTCGTCCGAGTTGTCGCCGCCGGGGTTGTCTCCGGGGTTGCCGTCGCCGGGGTTGTCTCCGCCGCCGCCCTCGCCCTCCTCGACAGTCAAGGTGGCGCTGGCCTGCTCCTGGCTGTCAATCAGCACACTGACCCTGTACGAGCCAGGACCTGGAGCACTGATCTGCGTGTTGAAGCGACCGTTGATTACCTCCGCAGGTTTGTGTGTCGTCTGCCCACCGCCTCCGATGACCGCGATGCTCACTCCTGTTACGCCGTCGTAGCAGTCCCCTGAGACATTGAATATCTCGCCGGCCTTGACTGTGTTCGGTGCTAGAACGATCTTCTCTGCGGCACAACCGGTCTCCATCGGCGCCACCCCACCCAGCGGCGCGGCGTTGGCGGCTGCCGGTCCCATCACGCAGGCAGCAGCGAGCATCACGCCGGCGCCCAGGCGCGCGGGAGCGGTTCGTCGGCGAACGGACACAGAAGACTCCTCAGCAAAAGAAGGGGGTTCAGCCATACTCTAGGGGGACGCGCCGCTGTTGTCCGCCCAATGCGTCGATCCGTGGACGAACTTCTCGTGAACGCCACGTCGGCCCCGGTCCCCAGGAGCCGTCCTTGCCCCACGCCGAACTCCAGCCCGACCACCCCGGGGCCACCTCGGGGCCCCACCGCGATTCCCGCGCTGACCTCGCCGACCCCATGGTCGGCAACCCCATGCCGACGCGCGCCGAGAACGCCGCCCCCGCGTCGGACGAACCGCTCGCGGAGCGTGCCGCCCAGCGGATCGCGGAGGAGTCCCAGGCTGTCGTGGAGGAGATCACCACCGTGGTGGAGGGCAAGCCGGAAGTGGCCCGCATCGCAGTGCTGGTGCTGCTGGCCGGCGGGCACCTGCTGATCGAGGACATCCCCGGGGTGGGCAAGACCATGCTCGCCAAGTGCCTGGCCGCGGCTCTCGGCGCCCGCCAGCACCGCATCCAGTTCACCCCCGACCTGCTGCCCGGAGACGTCACCGGCGCGAGCGTGTTCAACCAGGCCACCAGCGAGTTCGAGTTCCGTCCCGGCGCTGTGTTCACCCAGGTGCTGCTGGCCGACGAGATCAACCGCGCCTCCCCCAAGACCCAGTCGGCCCTGCTGGAGGCCATGGAGGAGCGGCAGGTCACCGTCGACGGCGCCACCTACCCGCTGTCCGAGCCGTTCATGGTGGTGGCCACCGCCAACCCCGTGGAGATGGAGGGCACCTACCGCCTGCCCGAGGCGCAGCGGGACCGCTTCCTGGCCCAGACCACCATGGGCTACCCGCTGGCCGGCGCCGAGGTGCGGATGCTCGATGCCCAGACCGGGCCCGTGCGCGAGGGCGACCGCGAGGTGCTGGACTCCGTGCGCGCCCGCACCAGCCCCGAGGCGATGGCCCGTCACATCCGCGACGTGCGCCGCGTGTACGCCTCCCCGCCGCTGCTGGAGTACGTGGTGCGCCTGGCCGAGGCCACCCGCACCCACCCCCAGGTCACCCTCGGTGCCTCGCCCCGCGCCGCCGTGCACCTGGTGCGGGCCGCCAAGGCGCGCGCCGCGATGGACGGCCGCACCTTCGTCGAGCCCCAGGACGTGCGCGCCATGATCATGCCGGTGTGGCGCCACCGGCTGCACCTGACCCCGCAGGCCCTCTCCCGCGGCGCCGGCGCCGGGGACCTGCTGGACCAGGTGCTGCGCACCACCTCCGTGTCGTGACACCCTCGCCGGGCCACCACGCACCGCCCCCCGCACAGCCAAGGGAGCGCACCGGCGACCGTGCAGCGAGAACCACCACCTCCATACGGCCCACGGTGCGCGCGATCGTGGTCGCGGTGTGCGCTGTGGCGCTGTGGATCCTGGCCGACCTCACCCGCGTGATGCCCGCCCGGGTGCTCGCCGCCGCACTGCTGCTCACCCTGGCCGTGGGCGGCGCCTGCATCCTGCTGAGCCTGGTGGGCCTGCACGTGCGCCGCCGCGTGGTCGACGAGGTGGTCCCGGTCGGCAGCCGCGCCCGCATACAGGTTGACCTGGCCCCGAAGGCCCTGCTCACCACCGTCCCCCTGGGCCGCGCAGTGCTGCGCGAGGACCTGCCCGAGGAGCTCGGCGGCCGCGGCGACCTCCCCCTGGCGCACCGCATGCCGCACGCCCTGACCGTGACCCGTCGCGGCACCCACCCCATGGGGGCGCTCAGCATCGTGGTGCGGGACGTGTTCGGCATGTTCCACCTGGACCGCACCATCCACGACGACGCCCGCATCATCGGCCTGCCCGTCGCCGAGCAGATCGACCCGGCCGCCGCCCGCGCCACCGGCATCGCCCACCAGGGCCAGCAGGCTGCCGCCACCGCCCCGGGCATCGGCGAGATCGGTCCCATCGCCCGCCCCTACGTGGCGGGGGACGACATCCGCCGCATCCATTGGCGGGCCAGCGCCCGCACCGGCTCCCTGATGACCCGGGAGGACGAGCCGCCGGTCGGCCGCACCGCCCTGATCGTGCTGGACAACCGCCGCAGCGGCAGCCAGCCGCACCAGACGGGGCCCGTCGGGCGAGGGGCGCAGCAGCCCCGGCCCGGCAGAGATGGGGCGCAGCATCCCTGGCCCGGCAGAGATGGGGTGCAGCCGCCCCGGCCCGGCAGAGATGGAGCGCAGCAGCCCCGGCCCGGCGGGTCCCATGCCCAGCAGCCACCGTCGGCCGCCCTGATCGCGGCCGAGGACCGCCTGGTGGATCACGCCGCCTCCGTGCTGGCCGGGCTGCGCTCCCACGGCTGGGAGGTGCGGGTGGTGGACGCCGACGGCGATGAGATCACCCGCGCCGAGCGCCACCGCGCCGGCGCCTCCCTGTTGGGCCGCGAGGCCGATGCGAGGGGGGAGCGGGTCTCCCTGATGGCCCTGGCCGACCTCGACTTCGAGGACTCCGAACCCACCCCGCGGCACGCCCAGGGAGGCGAGCACGCCACCGGGCACCCCCAGGTGGTGGTGGCGCTCGGCATCGACGACGGCACCCCCTTCGACGGCCTCGAGCTGGACCGCTTCGCCGGCCGCGCCCACCACCGCACCGCCATCGCCCTGCTGCCCGAGGCCGGTGGTACCGGCCCCACCTCGACCACCGTGAACGGCTGGATGCTGGTGCGCGGTCACGTCGACCATGCCCTGAGCGATCTGCTCACCGCCGCCGGCCCGGGGGAGGCGACATGAGCCCCCTGCTGGGTCGCCCCGGCCTGCACGGAAGCCACCTCCTGCGCCGGGCGCTGCTGCTGGCCGTGAGCATCCTGATCGCCTCGGCGCCCCTGTCGATCCTGCTGGCGGGCTCCAGCTGGTTCGTGCTCACCGCGATGGCCGTGGTTTGCGTGATCGGCTCCGGGGTGCTGCTGCGCATCCTGCTGCGCTCTTCCGTGCTGGTGCCGCTGCTGCAGCTGGCGGTGGCGTCGGGCCTGATCATCACCCTGCAGCGGCTGCGGGGGCTGATCCCCATCGGCGGCGGGCCGCGCGGCATCATCACGGCCCAGCGCGACATCATCGTCGCCGGCTTCCAGGAGCTCGCCGGGAGCTGGCCGCCGGTGGTCCTGCAGGGACCGGGCGCGGTGGTGGTGCTGCTGCTGATCAGCCTGGTGGTGCTGGGCCTGGACCTGATGTTCCTGGACCTGGGCTGGCACACGCCCACGGCCCTGGTGCTGATGGGCTTCATGCTGGCGCCCGCCCTGCAGCAGCCCGCCGGGGGACCCTGGTGGACCCTGCTGGGACCGGTGGTGGCGGGGCTGCTGATCCTCACCGCCCGCACCCTGCACGGCGACCCCTCCTACCTCGAGGGTGATCAGCGCCCCCAGGCCGGGCCCCTGCCCCGCGGGGGCCGCACCGCCGCGGCCGTGGCCGTGTGCTGCCTGCTGGTGGCGGGCAGCACCCTGCCGCTGTCCCGCGCCCTGCCGCAGACGGCCCCGCCGCGGATCCCGCTGTCCCTGGACGTGGTCAACTCCTGGCAGGGCAGGAACGTACCCGCGCCGGGGCCGGTGATGATCGACGACAGCGTCTCGGTGCGCCAGGACCTGCTGCGGGGTGAGGAGCACGAGGTGCTGCGCTACACCACCGACGACGAGGACCCCTCCTACCTGCGCCTGCACACCATGTACCGGTACGAGGACGGGGACTTCGTGACCGGGCCCGGCATGCCCCCGGCGGCCGACGGCGCTCCCGCCCCCTTCTCCGACCTGCAGACCGATCACGAACCTCGCGACGCGCGCACTGATCACCTGGTCTCCACCGAGATCAGCCTCACCGGCTTGGGCGGCAGCACCCTGCCGATGCCGCAGAACGTGCGCGGCCTGTTCGGCCCCATGGTCGACGGCACCTCCGTGGTGCCCGGTGACCCCGGCCAGGTGCAGACCCTCGGTGGCGTCGGCACCGACGGGTTCCAGTACGGCGTCGCCCACGAACCGCGCCCGACCACTCCCGAGCAGCTGCGCGCCGTCCCTGCTGATCAGCTCCGGCAGCCCCTGGAGATGGGGGTGATCACCGGGGAGATCCCGCAGGTCACCGTTGATCTCGCGGATCGTCTGGCCGAGGAGGCCCAGGCCGAGAACGCCTACGACACGGCCGTGGCCTACCAGGAGTTCTTCCGCACCTCCTTCGCGTACTCCCTGACGGTGCGCACCCCGCCCGGGGCCGACCCCGTGGAGACGTTCCTCGAGGACCGCATCGGCTACTGCGAGCAGTTCGCCGCCACCTTCGCGCTGATGATGACCTCCCAGGGGTACCCCACGCGCGTGGTCATCGGCTTCACCGCCGGTCAGCGCGACGGCGACACCTGGGTGGTCACCAACCACAACGCCCACGCCTGGCCCGAGGTGTGGTTCGGCCCCGAACACGGCTGGGTCCCGTTCGAGCCCACGCCCCCGGCCGCCACCAGCGGCGTGAACCCGCCCGCCCACACCGACCCCGATGCCGGCACCGCCGACGAGGAAAACCCCACCCCCGAGCAGGAGGCCACCCCCACCGAGGAGGAGACCCCCGAGGCGGAGCAGACGGAACCCACCCCGGAGACGGAGGATCCCACCACCGGCGCGGACGACGCCGGCCAGGGCAGCGGGCAGGATGCTGGCGAGGGCGCCGGGGGGCAGCCCTGGGGCGTGCTGTTGGGCCTGCTGGGCCTGGGCGCTGCGGCGGCCGCGGTGACGTGGGCCCAGCGCAGGCAGGCGGCCGTGCGGGAGCAGCGCTGGGCGGAGGCCGCTGCGAGGGGCCCGGGTGAGCTCACCGCCCTGGCCTGGTCGCAGCTGGAGGCGGCCCTGCGGGCCCGGCAGCGGCGACTGCGATGGCTGGGCTGGACAGGCTGGTACGGCAGGCCCCCGGTGCACCTGCAGCTGGATCCCGCCCTGCCGCCGCAGGAGGCGCTGGCTGCTCTGGTGGAGCGTGCCCGGGAGGGGCGGATCCCCGTCGAGCAGCAACACGAGCAGGCCGCTGCCCGGCTGGGCCGGGCCGTGCACGTGGCCCGCTACGCACCGTCCGGGGGGCAGTCTGGTGCTGGTGCTGGTGCTGGTGCTGGTGCTGGTGCTGGTGCTGGTGCTGGTGCAGGTGCTGGTGCTGGTGCTGGCGGTGCAGTGGCTGGTGCACCGGGCGGTGCGGGGACTGGTGCGCCGGGCGGTGCTGGTGCTGGGGCTGGTGCGCCCGCTGGTGCTGGTGCTGGCGGTGCAGGGGCTGGTGCACCGGGCGGTGCGGGGGCTTCCGGTTCCGGCGCGTCTGCGGGTGCGCCGGGCGGTGCGGGGGCTTCCGGTTCCGGTGCGTCTGCCCTGGGCGAGGCGGCCGGGGGAGTGCTGCGGCAGGACACCGAGACCCTGACCGAACTGCTCACCCGCGCCCCGAGCCGACGCAACTGAACCGGGGCCGCGCGGGCGCGGGGCGACCTGGCGACTGAGCCGGGCCGGCGCGCCTCGGGGCGCAGAACCTCGCTCGACCTCGAGGCAGTTGGCGGTTAGGGACCTCGATACCGCCAACTGCTCACACCTCGGCCGCGGGCGGGTCGCCCTTCTGATGTTTCGACCGGCCCGGTGACCGCCTGTGCGTCGGTCGGCCGGCCTGGTGACCGCCTGTGCGTCGGTCATCCGGCCCGATGACCGCCTGTGCGTCGGTCGGTCAGCCCCGTGCGCCCTCGCCGAACTTGCGCTTCGGCGCCTGCTCCTCGAACGCCCGGGCCGCCCCCAGGGAGTCCACCTCACCCACCACCGGGTTCGGCTGATGCGTGCGGCGGGTGCCGCCGTACAGCGAGAGCAGGTTCATCGACACGGCCCGCTGGTTGCGGTGACCCAGCAGCTGGCCCACGTGCACCGTCAGCCATGCCGCCCAGCCGATCGAGCCGGACAGGTCGGGGAAGGAGGGGATCTCGGCGATCGCGGCATGGCGGCCGATGGTGGCCATGGTGCCGGGGTTCTTGTACCGGAACGCGGTCAGGGGCTTGCCGGCCACCTCGGCGGCGATCATCCGGGCCACGTGCTTGCCGCCCTCCACCGCGGGGCGGGCCAGCTGCGGGAGGCCGTGCTCGCCGCCTGCCATGTCCCCTGCCGCGTACACCCCGGGGAAGCCCTCCACCTGCAGGTGCTCGTCCACCACGATGCGGCCGCGGTCGTCCTGCGGCAGGCCCCACTGGGCGACCTCGTCGGGGATCCCCACGCCGGCCGCCCAGATCGTGATGTCGGCCTCGAGCACGCGGCCGTCGGCCAGGCGGACGAAGTCGTACCCCACCTCCGCCACGCCCTCGCCAAGCGCCAGGGTGACCCCGCGCTCCTCCAGCTCGCGGGCCGCGTACGTGCGGAAGCTGGGGCGGAACTCCTTGATCAGCTCCTTGCCGCGCTGGATCAGGGTGATCTGCAGGGTGCCCGGGTCCATCTCCGGGTACAGGATGTCCAGCTCCTGCCTGCGGAAGTCGGCCAGGGCGCCGGCGATCTCCACGCCGGTGGGGCCGCCGCCCACCACCGCCACGTTCAGGCGGTCCTCGAATCGCCGGCCGGCGGCGTGCGCGGCGGCGCTCTCCCGGCTGGAGCGCTCCAGCTCGGCGAACACCCGGTCGCGGATGGCCAGGGCCTGGGAGCGGGTGTACATCGGCATGGCGTGCTCCTCGGCCCCCTTGGTGCCGAAGAACGTGGTGGTGGCTCCGCCCGCGAGCACCAGGTAGTCGTACTTCATCTCCACCGTGCGGTCCCCGCCGCCCTCGATGGAGACGATCCTGCGCTGCGGGTCCACACCGGTGACCTCGCCCTGCCGGTAGCGCATGTTCGGCACCGTCAGCGACAGCCCGCGCAGGAACATGGTGACGTCCCCGGGGTTCAGACCGGCCGTGGCCACCTGGTACAGCAGCGGCTGGAACGTCTTGTACACGTTGCGGTCGATCAGGGTCACGCGCACCCGGGCATCGCGCAGCCCCAGCACCGCATTCGCGCCGGCGAAACCGCCGCCGACGATCACCACATGGGGCCAGCTGGCACCGTCCTTCGCGGGGACGGCACGGCGGCGACGAGTCAGACCGAGGACCATGGGGAGCTCCTTCGAAGCAGGGCACTGCGCGAAGCGGCGACCACGGGCCGTGGGCCGGGGCGGGCCATCGGCCGGGCGGGCCACCGAGCGGCAGTGCGCGTCGGGACTGTGACGACACTAGGCCACCGGGACGCGCGGTGCGAAGGGGCGGTGGCCGACGGTGGGTAGGAGAGGGGCCGACGGTGGGTAGGAGAGGTGGCCGGTGGTGAGTAGCGGAGGTGGTTAGTGGTGCGCGAAGGAGGGGGTCGGTGGCCGGGTCGAGGAGCGGTGCGCAAGGGAGGGGGTCTGTGGCCGGGTCGCGAAGCGGCCCGAGCGCGGGGTCGGTTCCACTCCGCTCCGCCCGCCCCCGCATCGTCAAAATGCGGCAAAGCCTCACCCGTCGCCCGGTCAAACCATGGCCCTGGGGGATCGACGCAGGTGAACATCGGGTGACACCTTGCCTCCGCGAGGGCGAACCCCTCGGCGTGTCGAGCAGCACGTGAGGTTTGATGGCTGGTGCCACCGTCGGCGCCGTCGTCGCCGTTCCGCGTCCCTTTCCTCCTCAGGAGCATCGTCATGTTCGTACCCCCTGCCCGCCGGGTCACGCGCGGTGCGTCCGTGGGCCTGGGCGCCGCTGCCCTCGCCTTCGGTGCCGCCGTGGTGCCGCTCGGATCCGCCGCTGCCGCCGAGCCCGGTGAGACCGTCACGCTGGTCACCTTCAACGACTTCCACGGCGCACTGAGCGTCGGAAAGCCCTTCGCCTGCACGGTCACCAACGCCCTGGCGGGCGATGAGAACTCCGGGCTCATCTCCGCCGGCGACAGCGTAGGCGGCTCCGAGTTCGCCTCCGCCGTGCAGAACGACGAGCCCACCCTGGACTTCCTGAACGCCCTGGGCGTGCAGGCCACCGCGGTGGGCAACCACGAGTTCGACCAGGACCAGGACGACCTGATGAACCGGATCGTCCCCAACTCCGACTTCCCGACGCTGGCCGCGAACGTCTACCAGGCCGACGGCTCCCGCCTGCTGGAGCCCTACGCGATCGTCGAGGCCGGGGGTGTGAAGGTCGCCGTGGTCGGCGCTGTCACCACCCTGACCCCTTCCAAGGTGAGCCCGGTCGCCGTCGAGGGTCTGGAGTTCCGTGACCCGGTGGATTCCGTGAACGCCGCCGTCGAGGAGCTGAAGGCCTCCGGCGAGGAGTTCGACGTCATCGTCGCCTCGTACCACGAGGGCGCCGGCGCCTCCGCCGACCCCGGCACTGCTCCCTCCGCCGGAGACCGCGCGATCTTCACCAAGATCGTCGAGCAGACCTCCGCCGATGTCGACGCGATCTTCAACGGCGACTCCCATCGCGAGTACGCCTACGACGCGCCTGCCCCGGACGGCGAGGTGCGCCCCGTCGTCCAGGCCGGCTCCAGCGGCTCCCACATCGGCTCGGTCGAGCTCGTGCTCGGGGACGACGGCGACTGGGACGTCGTCAAGGGCGGCACCCAGCTGATCCCCGTGAAGACCGTCAAGGACTCCGACGAGCCCACCGCCGAGGCGCTCGCCGGCTGCGCCACCGATCCCGCTTACATCGCCGCCTCCGGTGTGGCTGAGCAGGCACTGGCCGACGCTGCCATCGAGGGTGCCCGCCCCGTAGGCACCATCGAGGGCGACATCACCACCGCCTGGAACTCCTCCAAGGCCCAGTACGTGGACGGCACCTGGACCCGCACCGACGAGGCTGCGGCCAAGGGCGATGACCGCTCCCGCTTCTCCGCCGCCGGCAACATGCTGGCCGACTCGATGAAGTGGTTCCTTGAGGACCGCGGCGGCTATGAGGGCCAGGAGATCATCGGCTTCATGAACCCCGGCGGCATCCGCGCCGAGTTCTGGTACGAGGCCTCCGGCAGCGAGGGCGATGGCGTGGTCACCTACGCCGAGGCCAACAACGTCACCCCCTTCGGCAACACCCTGAACTCCGGTGAGGTCACCGGCGCGCAGTTCAAGCAGATCCTCGAGGAGCAGTGGCGGATCGCCGACGGCAAGGAGGCCTTCCTCGCCTTCGGTGTCTCCGAGAACGTCACCTACGCCTACGACCCCACTCGTGAGCTGGGTGATCGCATCATCGACCTCAAGATCAACGGTGAGCCGATCGACCCGGAGGCCACCTACACGATCGTGGCGGCCAGCTTCCTGTTCGAGGGAGGCGACGGCATGACCACCCTGGCCCAGGCCTCCAACATCCGCGACACCGGCGTGCTGGACCGCGATGCACTGTCCACCTACTTCGAGAAGAACTCCCCGGTCGCCCCGGACTACGCGCAGCGTCAGCTGTCGGTGCAGATCCTGGAGAGCGGCGAGTACAACGACGAGGAGGGCATCGACCAGGATCCGGTGCTGCGACTGGGCAACCTGGAGTCCCTGAGCCTGGGCGCCCCCCAGATCGAGAAGGTCATCGTGAACGCCGGAGAGTACGGCACCTTCGAGGCCCCCTACGTGCTCGACGAGGAGTCCGGCCGCTACTTCGGCGGCGTCACCCTCACCGACTGGCTGTGCGTGCCCGAGGGCACCTCGGTCCGGCTGACCATCACCGCTGTGCCGGAGACCGGTTCGGAGTTCACCATCGAGGTTCCCTCCTCCACCTGGACCGAGGGTGGCCCGCCTGCCTCCTGCGAGGATGACGACCAGGGCAAGCCCGGTGAGCCTGGCGAGCCCGGTGAGCCCGGCAAGCCCGGTGACGACGGGCAGCCCGGCAAGCCCGGTGACGACGGGCAGCCCGGCAAGCCCGGTGACGACGGGCAGCCCGGCAAGCCCGGTGACGACGGGCAGCCCGGCAAGCCTGGTGAGCCCGGCAAGGGCGAGAAGCCCGATCACGAGCCCGGCAAGCCCTCGGACAAGCCCGGCACCTCCGGCAAGCCTGCTGACCGCCCCGGCCAGCAGCCCGCCCCGGCCGACCGCGGTCGCTCCGACCTGGCCCGCACCGGCTCCGAGGTCGTTCCCTGGGCCGCTGGCATCGCCTTCGCGACCGTCGCCGGCGTGGGCGCACTGGGCCTGCGCAACCGCCTGACCCGCGACTGATCCCCACCAGGACGGTCCCGTACATCACGTGAGTGGAGGTGAGTGGTCGCTTCAGCACCCCTGAAGCAGCCATTCACCTCCACTCACCGCTGTGAGCGTCACTCTCACCCACCCTCGCCCGCACTCCCCGCCACCCCACCCTCCCCACCTCCCAGGAGACCCCATGAGCACCCGCACCATCGGAGACGGCCTGCGCAGCCGCCTCGCCCGTGTCGGCGGCGCCGCTGCCGCCCTCGCCGTCGGCATCAGCATGGCCCCCGCCATCACCCCCACCGCCCATGCCGCCGTCGTCGCGCCCGGCGACGTCCAGATCAACGAGGTGTACGGCGGGGGCGGCAACTCCGGCGCCGCCTACCAGAACGACTTCGTGGAGCTGCGCAACACCGGCTCCGAGCCCGTCAGCATCGACGGCTGGTCCCTGCAGTACGCCTCCAGGACCGGCACCTTCAACAACACCGTGGAGCTGAGCGGCACCATCGCGCCCGGCGACACCTTCCTCATCCAACTCGCCGCCGGCAACGGCAATGGCGAACCACTGCCGGGTGCGGACCTCACCGGCGTCATCAATGCCTCCGGCACCGGCGGCGTGTTCGCGCTGTCCGACGCCTCCGGCAAGTTGGCCTGCACCGGCGCCACCTGCGCCGAGGACCCGGCCGTGGTGGACCTGGTGGGCTGGGGAGGTGCCTCCACCTACTCCGGCGAGGCTCCCGCGCCCGCCACCACCAACGCCACCTCCGTGGCCCGCGTGGCCGCCACCGGCGAGAACTCCACCGACTTCGCCGCCGGTGAGCCCACGCCCGCCCCGTCGGGCACCCCCACCGATCCGACCGACCCCGGCGACCCCGAGCCCGACCCGGAGCCCGAGCCGGACCCGGAGCCCGCCCGCGAGGTCAGCATCGCCGAGATCCAGGGCACCGGCAGCGCGAGCCCCCTGGTGGGCCAGACCGTCACCACCGAGGGCGTGGTCACCGCGGTGTACGCCACCGGCGGCCTGAACGGCTACGTGATCCAGACCGGCGGCACCGGCGGCGCGCTCTCCTTCGACACCCACGAGGGCTCCACCGCCGTGTTCGTGTACTCGCGCGACACCGCCGGCCAGGTGGCCATCGGCGACTCCGTGCAGATCACCGGCGAGGTCTCCGAGTACTACGGCTCCACCCAGATCACTGTCCCGGCCGATGGCCTCACCAAGCTCGACCAGGCCCTGCCCGTCGTGGAGCCGGTGACGCTGGATGCCTTCCCCACCGACGAGACCCAGCGCGAGTCCCTCGAGCACATGCTGTACCTGCCCGGCGCCGGCGACTTCACCGTCACGGACGTGTACAACACCAACCGCTACGGCGAGGTGGGCCTCGCGATCGGCGATCAGCCCCTGCGCCAGGCCGGTGACGTGATGCGCCCCGGTGCCGAGGCCACCGAGTACTACGACGCCCAGGCCGACAAGCTGGTGCTGCTGGACGACGGGAAGACCACCGACTTCTCCCGCAACCCCGAGCAGCCCATGAGCTGGCTGACCGTCGAGGAGCCCGTGCGCGTGGGCGCAGCGGCCACCTTCACCGAGCCGGTCGTGGTGGCCTACTCCTTCGACCAGTGGCGGCTGAACACCACCACCCCGTGGGAGTCGTCCGGCACCGACGGCGTGGACTTCGAGAACACTCGCCGGGCCACCCCTGACGAGGTGGGCGGTGACCTGCAGGTCGCCACCTTCAACGTGCTGAACTACTTCACCACCCTCGGTGAGGACATCCCCGGCTGCACGCCGTACACCAACATGGACGGCGAGGGCACCAACGTGCGCGGCGGCTGCCTGCCCCGTGGTGCCTGGGACGAGACCAGCTTCGAGCGCCAGGAGTCCAAGATCGTCGAGGCGATCTCCTCCACCGACGCCGAGGTGGTGGGCCTGATGGAGATCGAGAACTCCGCCCGCCTGGGCGAGACCCCCGACGAGGCCACCGCCACCCTGGTCGCCGCGCTGAACGAGCGCGACGGCGAGGGCACCTGGGCGTACATCCCCACCGCCCCCGCCTACGAGGCGCAGGGCACCGACGGCGGCCAGGACGCCATCACCAACGCCATCATCTACAAGCCCGCCGAGGTCAGGCCCGTGGGCGATGCGCAGATCCTGGTGGGCGATCCGGCCTTCGACAACGCCCGCGAGCCCATCGGCCAGGTGTTCGTGCCGATCACCGAGGGGGCCGACGGCGAGACCGTCGAGGGTGAGCCCTTCTTCTTCGTGGTCAACCACTTCAAGTCCAAGGGCTCGGCCGACGCCGAGGACGCGAACCTGCCGGAGGACCCGGTGCAGGGCAACGCCCGCACCTCCCGCCTCCAGCAGGCCGAGGCGCTCAGCACCTGGGCCGCCGCCACGGCCGCAGAGCTGGGCGTGGAGGACATCCTGCTGGGAGGCGACTTCAACGCCTACACCCAGGAGGAGCCCCTGCAGCTGTTCTACGACCAGGGCTACACCAACCTCGGTGAGCAGTTCGATCCCGAGGGCTGGTCCTACAGCTTCGGCGGCATGGTTGGCTCCCTGGACCACGTGATCGCCAACGCATCGGCCACCGAGCGCATCACCGGCGCCACCGACTGGTCCATCAACGGCCCCGAGTCCGTGATGACCCAGTACTCCCGCTACCGCAACAACACGGTGAACATCTACGAGCAGGGCGTGTTCGGTTCCTCCGACCACAACCCGCTGATCGTGGGCCTGGACGCCGGGTTCCCGGTCGTCGAGGAGCCCACCGATCCCGAGCAGCCCGGCACCCCGGGTGACGACGATGAGCCCGGTGACGATGACAAGCCCGGCAAGCCCGGTGACAACGACAAGCCCGGCAAGGGCAGCGACCGTCCCGGGAACAACCCCGGCAAGGCCCCTGATCACGCGGGCAAGCCCGGCAAGCCCGATCACGCGGGCAAGCCCGGCAAGCCCGATCACGCGGGCAAGCCCGGCAAGCCCGATCACGCGGGCAAGCCCGGCAAGCCCGATCACGCGGGCAAGCCCGGAGTGGGTGCCCGCGGTGACGTGACCGGCGCCGCCGATGGTTCGTTGGCCGTGACCGGCACCGAGGCGGGAGGCATGCTCGCCGCCCTCGGTGTGCTGCTGGCCTCCGGCGCGGGTGTACTCGGCCTCCGTCACCGCCTGAGCCGCGACTGACCCGGGCTCGGGGCGGGGGGGGCCCCGGGGCCCCCCCCGGCCCCGGGGGCCCCCCCCCCCCGGGGGGCGCGCCCCTCGCGCATGCACGGCCTCGCACAGCCGGGACGGGATCATGCCTTGTAGGGCTTCGCCTTCAGGATCTCCACCGGGAAGGACTTGCCGTTGGGGGCGGTGTAGTCGATGGACTGGCCCACCGAGGCGCCGTTGATGGCGCCGCCCAGAGGCGAATCGGTCGAGTACACCTCGAGGTCGTCACTTTCGGCGATCTCACGGTTGCCCAGCAGGAACGTGCGCTCCTTGCCGGCCAGGGAGATGGTCACCACCATGCCCGGCTCGACCACGCCGTCGTCCTTCGGGGGCTCGCCCACCACGGCGTTCTTCAGTAGGCGCTGGAGATCGGCGATGCGCGCCTCCATCATGCCCTGCTGCTCGCGGGCCGCGTGGTAGCCGCCGTTCTCCTTGAGGTCGCCCTCGTCACGGGCCGCAGCGATGCGCTCCGCGATCTCGGCGCGCCCCGGGCCCTCGAGCTCCTCGAGCTCCTTGGCCAGGCGGTCGTACGCGTCCTGGGTGAGCCAGGCGCCATTCGGCTGGCTGCTCATGGGTTCACTCCTGTCGAAGTTCTGGTGCGCAATGGGACGACATGGCCCCCTACGCAAATACGGGGCACATGTGCGCATGCGCCCCGTGTGCGGGAAATGAAGAACCGGCACGAAGCCGGTTCCCAGACAGTTTACATGTGTGAGGGCAGTTTCCTGAACGCACAATGGTGCACGTCACGACATTGCAGGTCAGTGCGAGGCTCGCAGGGGGTGTCGGCGTGCTCCGCGTGCTCAGAGCTGTTCGCAGCCGAGCACCTCGGCCGATACTGCTTCACCCTGGGTGGCGATCTCCACCCGGTGCGTGCTGCGGCGCTGCTCCTGGGCGGGAACCTGCACCTCGACGAAGCCCACCTGCGCACGTCCCTCGTTCATCGCCTGGACCGCGCACTCCGCCTCCACTCCGGGGCGCATGGTGACCGCGAAGCTCACCGCGATGCGGTTTTCGTCCACGTGCTCATACGAGAGCAGTTCGGCCCTGACGGGTTGATCGGCGAAGCGGATCCCGATCAGCACCACCATGGCCGCGAACACGATCGCGACCACGGCCACCATGATCCGGCCCAGGCGCGGGGACACGATGGGTGCGCCGTAGCGATCTGCCGGTCGGTTCTGGACTGCACTCATGCCAGCCAGTGTCCCAGACCGGCCTGGGGGAGGACGGGTCGATGGTCGGCACCGCGGGAATGGTGACCATGCCGCCGACGCCGCTTGCGCAGACGGCCCGTGCACGCCGCTGGGCGAGAGCACATGGCAGTGGCGTAGGCTCAACCGGTGGTCGGGGCCGTGTCCCTGGCGCCGTCCGCCGCTGACCTGTGCCTGATCCGTCGAGGAGATCCGTGAACGTCGTACTGCCCGCCCCCGACGAGCCCCTGCGCATGGTGGCCGTCCACGCGCACCCCGACGACGAGTCGTCCAAGGGTGCCGGCAGCACCGCCCGCTACGCCCGCGAGGGTGTGGAGGTCACCGTGATCACCTGCACCGGTGGCGAGAGGGGCGACATCCTGAACCCCAAGCTGCTCGGTGACGCCGAGATCGCGGCACGCCTGCCTGAGGTGCGCCGCGAGGAGATGGCCAAGGCCCAGGCGATCCTCGGCGTGCAGCACGAATGGCTCGGCTTCGAGGACTCCGGGCTGCCCAGCGGCGACCCGCTGCCGCCGCTGCCCGAGGGCTCCTTCGCCACCATCGACGTCCAGGAGGCCGCCCGCCCCCTGGTCGAAGTGGTGCGGCGCCTGCGCCCCCACGTGATGACCACCTACGACGAGAACGGCGGCTACCCGCACCCCGACCACATCCAGGTGCACCGCATCTCGATGGCCGCCTTCGAGCTGGCGGCGGATCCCGAGTTCGCCCCGGAGCTGGGGGAGCCATGGGCGATCGCCAAGCTCTACTACATCAACGCGTTCCACCGGCAGCGGTTCGCCGCGATCGCACGGCACCTGCGTGAGGAGGGCCAGCCCAACGAGGAGCTGGAGGACATGCTGCTCCACTTCGACGAGCGCACCGATCGCCTGCTCACCACGCGCGTGGACGTGCGCGACTACCTCCAGGTGCGGGACGACGCCCTGCGGGCCCACGCCACCCAGGTGGATCCTGACGGTCCGTTCTTCCGCATCGCCCACGACGCGGACACCCGAGCCTGGGGCACCGACGACTACGAGCTGCGCATCTCCCGCATCGGTGTGGAGCTCCCGGAGACGGACCTGTTCGCGGGCCTGCGCCCTGCCCGGCCGGAGCAGCCCCACCATGAGGAGGGCGGCTGGCTCGACCTGGTGCGCACCGAGGGCCACGAGGCACCCTCCCGGGATGTCGGCGAGCAGGCCAGGACCGGTCGGTCCGCCGACGGCGAGGTGCGCTGATGTCCCCCGCCCTGGTGATCACCGAGCTGGTGCTGGCAGCCCCCACCCCTTCGGACGGCGAGGAGTTCACCCCGGTCTCCGTCTCCCCCGGCCTGCCCGGGTTCTTCGCCACCTTCGTGTTGGCGGCCCTGCTGGTACTGCTGCTGGTGGACATGGCCCGGCGTGTGCGACGCGTGCAGGCCGCGGGCCGGGTGCGGGAGCGCTACGAGGCCCAGGAGCGGCGCGACAGGGCCGAGGAGCGGCGCGACGCGGCCGGTGCTGAGAGCCGGGAGGTCGATCCGGGAACGGACCCTGTCGACGGGACGCGCACGGCTGGCGAGCGCAGAGCCGGGGAATCCGAGGACGATCTGCGGCCTCCGTCGGACCTGCGCTGACGGGCCCTTACGGGCTCTTAGAGCACCGACAGTGCGACCGCCGCAAAGTGGCAGCCGAAGCCGACCAGCGTGCCGGCGTGGAAGATCTCGTGGAACCCGAACCACGCCGGTGAGGGATCGGGCCGCTTGAGGGCGTACACGATCGCACCAGCCGTGTAGGCGATGCCCCCGGCCACGAGCAGTGAGACCACGGCCCAGCCGCCGCCGGCCAGCATCTGCGGCATGTAGAACACCGCCACCCAGCCCAGTGCGATGTAGGCAGGCACGTAGAGCCAGCGCGGGGCCCCGGTCCAGAACAGCCGGAACAGCACCCCGACGGCGGCACCGCCCCAGCAGATCGTCAGCAGGGTCACCGCATCGCGCGTCTCCAGCAGGGAGATCGCCAGCGGCGTGTAGGTCCCCGCGATGATCAGGAAGATGTTGGCGTGGTCGAAGCGTCGCAGGATGATGGCGTGCTGCGGTGACCAGGTCCCGCGGTGGTACGTCGCGCTGACCCCGAACAGCAGGGAGGCGGTCGCGATGAACACCGTGCAGGCCAGGCGGATGGCGAGGGTCTGTCCCAAGGCCACCAGCAGCAGGCCCGCGATCAGCACCGCCGGGAAGGCGATCAGGTGCAGCACGCCCCGCAGTCGAGGCTTGGGCAGCTGGAGGCCCAGCGTCGCGGCCCGGCGCGCCATGGCGCGGGTCAGGGTGCGCGGCGCGAAGGGGTAGCGATCGGCGGTGGGGATGTCCTCGTCGGCCACGGTGGCACCGGACTCGGCGACCGCGTCGACCGCCTCGCGGAGCGCGGGATCCTGGTCATGGTGCGGGAGGGTGATGGTGCCGGGCGCGACGCGGGTGCGCTCGTGCTGGGGTGCGTCGTCCGGACGCTCGCCGATGGTCATGGCGAAAGCGTAACCTACGGTTCCGTAACCGTCACGGCCTGGGCGGGCGGGGCGTCGACGCGCCAGCGGTGAGCTGTGCGGATCCGGTGAGGATCGCGGTGCCGCACGCGAAAGCCGACCGCGACAGCCGATAATGGACAGCGCGGCCGCGATCCGGGTCGCACGATCGGTCGGCGGAAGGGGATGAGGCCGTGGTGGACGACGACTCCCTGCTCTATCGCGTGTACGAGCGCCGCCTCACCCGTGAGCTGGAGAACTACGAGCTGCCCCAGCACCTGGGCGTCATCGTGGACGGCAACCGGCGATGGGCCAAGGCCTCCGGAGCCACCACCGCCGAGGGCCACCGCATGGGCGCAGCGAAGATCGTCGAGTTCCTGACCTGGTGCGAGGACCTCCACATCCCGCTGGTCACCGTCTGGATGCTCTCGACCGACAACCTGTCGCGCCCGGCCGAGGAGCTCGGGGCGCTCTACGGGATCATCAAGGACACCGTCGAGCAGATCATCGACGCCGGCTACTGCGTGCGCCTCACCGGCAGTGCGGAGATGCTGCCCGAGGAGGTGCGCGGCGCCATCGGCCGGATCCAGCAGGATGCCGAGCCCGCTTCCCGCCTCACGGTGAACGTCGCCATCGGCTACGGCGGGCGCGAGGAGATCGTGGATGCGGTGCGCGAACTGGTGCGGGATCTGGGCTCCCAGGGGATGGACCCCGAGCAGGTTGCGGCGGCCATCAGTGTCGACTCCATCGCCGAACACCTCTACACCCGCGGCCAGCCCGATCCCGACCTGATCATCCGCACCTCCGGGGAGCAGAGGCTGTCCGGGTTCCTGCTGTGGCAGTCGGTCCACTCCGAGTACTGGTTCTGCGAGACGTACTGGCCGGGCTTCCGCCGGGTGGACCTGCTGCGCGCCCTGCGCGACTTCTGCCGCCGCGAGCGCCGCTTCGGCAGCTAGGCCGGTGCGCCGAACCCCGGGTGCGCCGGCCCGCCGCCCGGACGGTGGGGCCGGTCGGTCGTCGTTCCCATGGAGGGCGGGCACGTCACCCCACCCGTCGAAGCCGGGACGGGGATGGGCGCGTCCCTCATGTGCTCCAGGTCACTGCGATGGCACCATGGAGGTCGCCGGGGTTCTGCCGAACTCCCGGTGACGATCGGGTGAACGTCCCACCCGCCCGCGGTGGGACGCGCCCGAGTGCGGGTGCCGACAGGGTTATGGTCCAGGCAACCGCGTGAACCCGGGAGGCTCCCATGGACGAGACCACCACAGCCCGCGAGACGATGCCCGCCGAGGGCGGCGTCGCAGATGCCGGCCCCGCAGAGCTCCGCACCGCGCGGGCCAGCACATCGGCGGAAGCGGCGCCCCGTCTGGGAGACGGCACACCGGTGGTCCCCTCGCTGGTGCCCGGGGCGGCCCAGGAGGTGCTGCCTGACATCGAGACCGGGGTGATCACCTACGTGCTGGACACCTCGGTGCTGCTGGCCGATCCGCTCTCGCTCACCCGCTTCGCCGAGCACGACATCGTGCTGCCGATCGTGGTGGTCACCGAACTGGAGGCCAAGCGCCATCACCCCGACCTGGGGTACTTCGCCCGCCAGGCCCTGCGGATCCTCGACGACCTGCGCGAGCAGCACGGCAACCTCGCGGTGCCCCTGCCCATCGGCCAGGAGGGCGGGCGCGTGCACGTGGAGCTGAACCACCAGTCCACCTCCTCCCTGCCCGATGGGTTCCGCCTGGGCGACAACGACACGCGCATCCTCGCGGTCGCCAAGAACCTGCAGCTGGAGGGCAAGCACGTGGTGCTGGTCTCCAAGGACCTGCCGATGCGGATCAAGGCCTCCGCCTCCGGCATCCACGCCGAGGAGTACCGCGCAGAGCTCGCTCGCGACCGCGGCTACACCGGCATGATCGCTGCCTCCGTGGACGAGCAGACCATGGCCGACCTCTACGACGGGGAACTGGTGGAGATCCCCGAGATCGCCCACCATCCCGTGCACACCGGGCTCACCATCACCAGCCCGCGCGGATCGGCCCTGGGTCGCCTCACCAAGGACAAGAAGGTGCGCCTGGTCCCCGGTGACCAGACGGTGTTCGGGGTGTCCGGTCGCTCCGCCGAGCAGCGGGTGGCGATCGACCTGCTGCTGGACGAGTCCGTGGGGATCGTGTCCCTGGGGGGCCGCGCCGGCACCGGCAAGAGCGCCCTGGCGCTGTGCACCGGTCTGGAAGCGGTCCTGGAGCGCCGCACGCAGCGCAGGATCATGGTGTTCCGGCCCCTGTTCGCGGTGGGCGGCCAGGAGCTCGGATACCTGCCCGGCGACCAGAGCGAGAAGATGGGGCCGTGGGGGCAGGCCGTGTTCGACACCCTGGGGTCGATGGTCTCCCAGAACGTGATCGACGAGGTCCTCTCCCGTGGGATGCTCGAGGTGCTGCCCCTGACCCACATCCGCGGCCGTTCCCTGCACGACGCCTTCGTGATCGTGGACGAGGCGCAGTCCCTGGAGCGCAACGTGCTGCTGACCATGCTCTCCCGCATCGGGCAGAACTCCCGCGTCGTGCTCACCCATGACATCGCCCAGCGCGACAACCTGCGGATCGGCCGCTACGACGGCATCGCCTCCGTGGTCGAGGCCCTCAAGGAGCACGAGCTGTTCGGCCACATCACCCTGCAGCGCTCCGAGCGGTCCAAGGTCGCCGAGCTGGTCACCCACGTCCTGGACGAGCCGATCCCGTGAGGTGAGCCCGGCCGCCCCTCTGGGAGACTCGGGGGATGACCGATCCCGAGCGCGCCGCGGACGCCGCTCGTGCGCAGCCGCCCTCGCATCGTGCCCCGGTCACCTGGGCGCTGACGGCCGACTGTCCCCTCCGGCTCGGGGAGGCGGAGGCGCGGATCGTGCTCCAGGACCGCTCGCTGGTGCGGGCGGTGCGCTTCGGCGGAGAGAAGCTGCGTGCCGAGCATGAGGGCAGGACAGCGGACCCGGAGCGGTGGAGGCGCCGCGGGGGATCGCCCCGATGGGTGCCGATCGTGCTCCTCCTGCTAGTCCTCGCGATCCCGCTTCAGTCCTCGCCGATTGGCCGCTTCGCCCCTTACGCGGGCGCGGAGGCGGCGCCGGGGTTCCTCATCCTCCTCGGTGCGAGCTATGCGCTGGTGAGCCTGCTCCACCTCGGGCTGCTCCTGCGATGGGTGCGCAATCCCCTGAGGTCAGCCGGGACACGCCTGGTGTCGTCGCTGCTCACGCTGGTGATGCTGCTGGTGCTGCCGTGGTTCGCGGTCCCGGCGGCCGTGATGGCGCCCCCAGTGGTCGCCGCGCTGGGGCTGATCCCGTTCGCCCTCGCGATGGGGCTCGCGGCCCTGAACCTCTGGGCCGCGAGGTCCGAGCGGACCAATGCGGAGGGGGTGCGCGCCGCGATCGACGAGGTGGGCACCCTCCTGTGGGAGGACACCGCAGCGGCGAGGCGGCGTGCAGGAGCCGCCGACGTGCGGGGCGCGGCCGGGGAGCTGCGCCGCACGCTGCGTCGGCTGCCCGAGGCGGAGCGCCACGCGCTCGAGAGCACCTGCGCTGCGGTGCTCGATGCCCTCGAACAGCGTGGCGCGGTCTCGGCGGAGCTTGTCGCGCGGGCCAGGACGACGCCGCTCGGGCGATGGCACGAACTGGACGGGGCAGCAGCCGACGACGATTGAGCGTCGGGGAGCCGGCGCGGCGAGCCGGTGCTGATGGGGAGCGTCGACGAGCGGCCGGCCGCGACTGATCCCCGGCATCGAACTCCGGGCCGCCCGGCTCAGCCGATCGGCGTGTCCGGCCAGGGCTCCCCGGAGTCCAGCTCCTCCCGCCACGAGCGCAGCTGTGCGCGGGCCTCGGCAAGCGCCCGCTCCTTTTCGTGCAGGGCCGCGTCCAGCTCGTCCAGGGCGGCCCGCGCCGCCTCCACCCGGGCCCGCACTTCCGGGCTGAGCCCGCTGCGGCGGGCGACCTCACCGATGGGCAGCGACATACCAGGAGTACAGCACGAGGCACACGGCCACGGCGGCCGCGCGCACCAGATGGTGGCTGAGGTGGAACTCGCCGATGGTCCGACCCCACAGCAGGGGAGCGGCGCAGATCAGCGCCCCGGCCAGCACCGCCAGGGCGATCAGCGCCCCGCGCGGACCCGGCTCGGAGACGCGGGCGGGGATCGCGGCGATGACGACCACGGCGACGCTGAGCAGCGCCGCGGCGACGTAGGCGACGGTGGGCACCGACAGTGCGGCGGCACCGAGACCGGTGCCGGGCGCGGCCTGGCCGACGGCGACGAGGGCGAGCAGCTGGGACAGGGCGAGGAGCGCGAAGGGCGCGAGCAGCAGGATCCACATGCGTCACAGCCAAAACCATGGAGTGCACTCCAGGTCAAGGGTCCGATGGTCAAGGGTCCGATTTCGCGGGGTCGGCGTCACCTCGCCCCGTGTCGTGGGCCTCGTGACCGCACGCGAGCAGAGCGCACCTCCGCTGCACCGCCGCGAGCCCTCCGGAGGCCGGCGGCGTCGGATGTTCGGCTGGGACCCGTGGGCGCTCGAGCCCGGCTTCCCGCACCGCCGCGTGCTGCGCGCCGGCACCGTGATCACCGCCGTGCTCGGCGGGGGCTTCGTGGGTGTCGTCCTCCTCCTGGTGCTGCGCATCCCCGACCTGCCCGCACCCGCGATGGCGGTGGGGGTGGTCCTCGCCCTGGGGGTCGGGATGCTCATGGCCCGGCGGCTCCTGCGCGGCACCGGGGAAGGGGCCGAGCTCCTCGGGCCCGCGCCGCGGATCCCGTCGGCCGACATCCCCCGCCGGGCCCGCCGCCGACCCTGACCCCCAGCCGCCCCTGCTCTACCCGGAGGAGCAGTACGGGGCCCGCCGGGCCACCGGCTGCCTGCGCCGCGGCGAGATGCGCGCTCGCGCGGTCATCTATGCGCCGCAGCTGTTCACCGATGCGCCGGGCGGCTGGGAGGACGGCGAGGGACTGCTCACCGTGCATGTGGCGCGGCACGAGCCCGGGACCGGACGCAAGGCGCTGCTGCCGCCGCTCGCGCTGCCGGCCGACGTGGTACGGCGCCTGCTCGCCTCGGCGGGCGGCTACGGCGGCAGCAGCTCAGGGGCGGGGGACGCCGGAACGGCGGGCTGGTCGGGCGGCACCACGACCCATGGCGGGGTAGACGACCCGGACGGCGGCGGAGGCGATGGTGGCGACGGCGACGGAGGCGATGGCGGGGACTGACCGCTGCGCTGGCTGTCCGAGCGCCCCCGTGGACGCGAAGCTAGCCGTTCAGCCAGCGGTGGATCTCCTCCAACCCGTCATGGTGCAGGTCGATGGTCCACTCCGGGTCGAGATCCGGGCGGGCGGCGAGGAATCGAGCACGCCAGTCGCGGGTCGACAGGTGTTCGTGCGTGCTGAGGCAGATCGCCAGCAGCAGCGCCGCACCACCGGCAGTCCCGAGCGCGATCGCGAGATCCGCGGCAGTCGACTGCGGGAGTGTCGGAACTCGTGTGATGGCAAGGGTCCCCGAGAGGAGCAGCCCCGAGGAGACTGCGAGGAGCTTCGCGCCGAGTCCCGCAGGATGGCGACTCGCATACTGCAGAACGGGCGCTGCTGCCTCGCTCCCCGGGGCCGTCGCGTCCGTCCAGCGTCGTCCCTCGCGCACTGACCTCCGGACGGCCCGGAGAAGCAGAGCCGCTGCACCGAGGGCCAGGAGCAGGAAGGGTGCGGCCAACCACGCGTCCTCGAGACCGAGGGCGTCGCACAGGATGAGGCCGACGAAACCCGCGATGAGCAGTGACGGCGCGGAGAGTGCGCGAACGAGGAGCGGTCGCCCGGCTTGGCCGTCAGCCCGCCGGTGGTCGTGTCCCGTGGACCGGGCGGTCTCCGTCGTGTCGTCGGCGGGGCTGTCCCGGCGCTCCCACTCGATCGCGGCCAGCCGAGCGAGGTCCATCGGCTCCGAGGCGACCTCCGGCCAGCGTGCCCGCAGGGAGTCCAGCCGGGCGGAGCCCGGTGCGGCCACCGTCGGCAGGAGCAGCAGCACGACGCCGACCGCGATCCCGCCGGGCACGAGCGCGAGCAGGGCCCCGGCTCGGCCGCCGAGCTCGGGATTCCCTGAGATGAGACCGATGACAGCGACGATCCCGCCGATCAGCACGAGTGCTCCGGCCAGGAGTTCCACCAAGACCGTGATCCGCTGTCCAGCCGTGCTGGAGAGCCGGCGTGCGTCCTGTGCCGAGAGTCGCTCCCTGGACGCGACCGCCTCCGCGATGCGCAGTTCGATCGTCGCCAGCAGGATCCACACACCCACGACCACGGTCAGTGCTGCCCCGGAGACCAGCGCCCCCGACACCATGACGGCAGACAGCACGCCGTCCCCGGTCTGGGATTCGGAGAAGGGCGGGACGCCCAGGAGCGACAGACCGCTTTCGAGCGCGAGCTCGGCGAGCAGTCCGAGGAAAAGCAGGGGAAGGGTCGCGATCATCCAGCCCGCCACGGTGAACACCCCGCGCAGCACCGCCAATGGTGGGGGAAGAGGGAGTGGACGCACCGACGGGGCCGTCGCCGGCGAGGGACCGTCGTTCACTGCCCGGGAGGCCGTTCAGCAGCAGGACGCGGTGATCTCCGGGGCATCGATCAGGCCTTGGGCTCGGTCATGGACAGCACATCCAGGGCCGCATCCAGCTGCTCCGCGGTGAGGTCTCCGCGCTCCACGAAGCCCAGTGCGATGGTGGCCTCGCGCACGGAGATCTGCTCGGCCACGGCGTGCTTGGCGATCTTCGCGGCGTTCTCGTAGCCGATCAGCTTGTTCAGCGGGGTGACGATCGAGGGGGAGGCCTCAGCGTAGAAGCGTGCCTTCTCCTCGTTGGCGACCAGGCCGTCAACGGTCTTGTCGGCCAGCACGAGGGAGGCGTTGGCCAGCAGACGGATCGACTCCAGCAGGCTGGTGCCCATCAGCGGGATCTGCACGTTCAGCTCGAAGGAGCCCTGGGCCCCGCCCCAGGCGACCGCCGCGTCGTTGCCGATCACCTTGGCGCACACCATCAGCACGGCCTCGGGGATCACCGGGTTCACCTTGCCGGGCATGATCGAGGAGCCGGGCTGCAGGTCGGGGATCGCGATCTCACCCAGACCGGTGTTGGGGCCAGAGCCCATCCAGCGCAGGTCGTTGCAGATCTTCGTGATCGACACGGCGATGGTGCGCAGCGCACCGGACATTTCTACCAGGCCGTCGCGGGCGGACTGCGCCTCGAAGTGGTTGCGGGCCTCGGTCAGCGGCAGGCCGGTCTGCTCGGCGAGGTTGGCGATCACCTTCTGCGGGAACCCGGCCGGGGTGTTGATGCCGGTGCCCACGG
Source organism: Brachybacterium sp. p3-SID1565 (assembly GCF_025143785.1). Taxonomy (NCBI): domain Bacteria; kingdom Bacillati; phylum Actinomycetota; class Actinomycetes; order Micrococcales; family Dermabacteraceae; genus Brachybacterium; species Brachybacterium sp. p3-SID1565. The sequence goes on along the minus strand of NZ_JAMBDS010000008.1, from coordinate 8,147 downwards.
CGGTGCCGCCCTGGGGGACCTCGGCGGTGCGCGGCAGGGCGGCCTCGACGCGCTCGATGCCGTAGCGCACGGCTGCCGCGTAGCCGCCGAACTCCTGCCCCAGGGTGACGGGGGTGGCGTCCATCAGGTGGGTGCGGCCGGCCTTGACGACGTGCTTCCACGCCTCGGCCTTCGCCTCGAGGGCCTCCGCCAGGTGAGCCAGAGCCGGCAGCAGCTTCTCTGTCACCGCCGCGGTCACAGCGACATGCACCGAGGTGGGGAACACGTCGTTGGAGGACTGCGAGGCGTTGACGTGGTCGTTGGGGTGCACGTCGACCTCGCCGGCGCGGGTGGCCAGGGTGGCCAGCACTTCATTCATGTTCATGTTCGAGCTGGTGCCGGAGCCGGTCTGGTACGTGTCCACCGGGAACTGGTCGTCGTGATCGCCCGCGATGACGGCATCGGCGGCGGTGACGATGGCGTCGGCGATCGCGGCATCCAGGACGCCCAGGTCCTTGTTGGCGCGAGCGGCGGCCTTCTTCACCTGGGCGAGGGCGTGGATGTGCGCGGGCTCGAGGCCCTGACCCGAGATCGGGAAGTTCTCCACGGCGCGCTGGGTCTGGGCGCGGTACAGGGCGGAGGCGGGGACCCGCACCTCGCCCATGGTGTCGTGCTCGATGCGGTACTCGCCCTGGGTCGCGGGCGCGGTGGTGTTCTCGGACAAGGTCTCTCCCTCGGTGTGCGGTCGGCGGTGACGGGACGTGGTGGATCGGGGTCAGGTCTCGGGGTCAGGAAGCAGGGTAGGCGTGAGCGCTGCCGCGGCGGGCCGGGGGCGCGGATCAGGTCAGCTCGTGGCTCCACGGCGGGTTGGCCCCGGAGCGGGAGACCGTCACGGCGGCCAGCCTCGCGGCGCGGCGCAGCACCCCGGCGACGTCGTCCGACGGCATTGCCGCGATCGCCTCACGGCGATCGGCTCCGAGCAGTCGCTTGTCGGCCAGGGCATCGAGGATGCCCGCGCTGAAGGTGTCGCCGGCACCGACGGTGTCGACCACCACTACACGCGGCGGGGCGACCTGCACCCGGCCGGAGTCGCTGAAGCCCACTGCGCCCTCTCCACCGCGGGTGAGGACGGTCAGTCCGGGTCCGCTGCGCCGCCACGAGGCCACGACGTCCTCCACGTCCTCGGTGTCGTACAGCCAGGCCACGTCCTCGTCGGAGGACTTCACCACGTCGGCGCGTTCGATGATCGCCTCGATCCGCTCGCGGGCCTCGGCCGCATCACCCATCAGGGCGGGGCGGGCATTGGGGTCGTAGCTGATGGTGGCCTGCCCGCGGTAGCGGTCCAGCACCTGGGCGACGGTGGCGGCGCCTGGGTCGAGCACGGCGGCGATGGAGGAGGTGTGCACGGCGGTGATGCCGTCGGGCAGTCCGGACGGGTCCGGGTCCCAGGTCAGGTCGAAGGTGTAGGTGGCCGCCCCGCTGGCATCCAGCTGGGCTTCGGCGGTGGAGGTGGTGGCACCGGTGATGCTGCCCGGGGTGAGGTCCACGCGGGACTCGGCGAGGTGGGCGCGGATCGCCTCGCCGCGAGCGTCGCTGCCGATGCGGGTGAGCAGGTGGGATGTGTAGCCCAGGCGTCCCAGCGCCACGGCCACGTTCATGGGGGAGCCGCCCGGGTGCTCAACCCGATGGCCGTCCCCGTGGACGACGATATCGGTGAGGGCTTCTCCGACGGTGAGGAATGTCGCGGTCACCGTGCGATCATCGCAGGTTTCGTGGGGTGGGGCGAATGCGCGGCGGCATCGGGTGCGGCGCCGCAGACGGTGTGCCCCAGGACCCGGCGGAGCTGCGGCGCGGTTGCGGGGACAATGGGACCATGCATGCCCCGGACGACACCCCCGCGCCCCGGCCGACGTCACCGTACTCCCGGCTCACCAAGCAGAACACCTCCCTGCGCAACATCGTGTGGGCACTCGGGCTCACCATGGCGATCGTGATCGTCGTGGGCTTCGCCTTCTTCGGCGCGGGGAATGACTCCTCCCCTGAGCCGCTGCCCAACTCCGGGCTGGACGTCGCGGCCAGCGCGGAGCGAGCCCAGGGGACCGCCCCGTACCCGGTCGCCGTGCCGGAGGTGGGCGCGGAGTGGGCCGAGCGCTCCGCGCGCTACTCCGGCAGCCAGGAGCGCTGGGAGATCCGCTACTCCTCGCCGCAGGGGCACCTGGTGGCACTGGTGCAGGTCCCGGAGGTCTCCGCCCCCGTGCTCTCGGCGAGCCTGCCCGGGGCGTCGGTGCAGGAGGAGCGCGAGATCGCGGGCATTCCCTGCCAGGTGGTCACCGGCGGCTCCGATGACGAGCCCCGCACGGGGCTGTCCTGCCAGGGCGAGGACTGGGGCCTGCTCGTGCACGGCGGGGCGGAGATCGCAGAGCTCGAGGAGCTGGCCGAGGAGGCGATCTCCTCGATCGGGTGAACCGGTCTCGACCGGTCTGCGGTGTCCGGCCAGCAGTGGACCGGCCCGCCATGGGTTCACCCGTCGGACGGTTCGTCCTTCCGCCGGGCCGCCACGGCCTGGTCCAGGCGCTCCCGTGCGCCGTCGAGCCACTGCTGGCAGCGGCGGGCGAGCATCTCGCCCCGCTCCCACAGGCCGATCGAGTCCTCCAGCCCGCCCTGCCCGCTCTCCAGTCGCCGCACCACCTCGGTGAGCTGGTCCCGGGCCGCCTCGTAGCTGAGCTCGGCGATGTCCGAGGGCAGCGGCTGCGGGTCGTCGCTGGGCTGCACCGCAGGCGCGGTGGTCGCGGTGGCTTCGGCGGGGGAGTCGGCGGAATTGGTGAGCTTGCTGGGGCGCGGGGTCATGGGGTCTCCGTTCGGGTGAGGGTCGGATTCTCGGGGCCGGCGGGGCGATCGAGGGGCGAGGGCCGGTGACGACGGGTCGAGGTGGATGCGTCAGGGGGTGGGCGGCGGCTGGTACGGATCGTCCTCGGTGCGGCGCACCCCGAAGCGACCGGCGGCCACCCGCACGGACAGTGCCTGATCCACCGCCGCCTGTTGCGGGTCCCGCACCACGGTGCCCTGGGCGTCCTGCACCACGGCGTAGCCGCGCTCCAGGGTGGCCAGGGGGCTGAGTGCCCGCACCTGCCTGCGCAGGTGGCCGACCTCGTCCCGGGCCCGGTCCAGACGGGATCCCACCAGGGTGCGGGCCAGGCTGATGCGTGCGCGGATCTCATCGGCCCGGCCCGCCAGGATCGTCGAGGGGTTCTCCAGCACCGGGCGGGAGCGGATCGCATCCAGGGTGGACTGCTCGCGCTCCAGGCGACTGCGCACCGCGGTGCGCAGGCGGGACCGGGACATGGTGAGCTGCTCGAGCTCGGCCTGGATGTCGGGTACCACGCGCCTGGCGGCATCGGTGGGGGTGGAGGCGCGCACGTCTGCCACCAGGTCGATCAGGGGGGTGTCCACCTCGTGGCCGATCGCGGAGACGATCGGTGTGGTGGACGCCGCCACCAGGCGCACCAGCTGCTCGTCGGAGAACGGCAGCAGGTCCTCCAGCGAGCCGCCGCCGCGGGAGACGATGATGACTTCGACCTCCGGGAGGGAGTCGAGCTCCCGCAGCGCAGCGGAGACCTCCCGCACCGCCTTGGGGCCCTGCACGGCGACCTCCCGGATCGCGAACTCCACCGCGGGCCAGCGCCGCCGGGCGTTGACCACCACGTCCCGCTCCGCAGCGGATTCACGACCGCAGATCAGCCCCACGGTGCGCGGCAGGAACGGCAGCGGCTGCTTGCGAGAGGCGGCGAACAGGCCCTCCGCGGCCAGCACGCGCTTGAGCTGCTCCAGGCGGGCCAGCAGCTCGCCCAGCCCCACCGGGCGGATGTCGTCGGCCTCCAGCTGGAGGCTGCCGCGCCGGGTCCAGAACGTGGGCTTGGCGTGCACCACCACGCGCGCGCCCGGCACGGGCTCCATGGGCAGGGCCCGCAGCACGTGCTCACGGATCGGCACCGAGAAGGACATGTCCACCTCGATGTCCCTCAGGGTCATGAACGACAGCCCCGACCCCGGACGCCTGTTGAGCTGGACGATCTCGCCCTCCACCCACAGCGGGGACATGCGCGCCACGTACTCGCCCACCTTCACCGACAGCTGGCGCAGCGGCCAGGGATTCTCCGCGGTGGTCTGCGCGGCGGTGGGCGCCAGGGTGCGGTGCTCCGGAGCGGCGACATCGCCCGGGGAGTGCTCAGTCATGGAGCCCACTCTGGCACGAGGGTGCGACAGTCCGGCACGCCGACGCGACCCGGGGGAGATCCGACCGTGGGGAGGAACCTGGGGCCTGACCTGAGGAGCAGCAGGCGTGGCAAGCGGCCCTGTGGCCCCGAGCTGCAAGAGCCGTGGTCGTCAGGAGATACCACGGCGCGTGTGGAGGGATGGTGAGGCATGCCCCAGCACCGTGCCCTCCCGGGTGCTGGTTCCCTACGATGGAGCGGTGAGCACCGGAACCGTGTACCTGGCCGAACCGCGCGGATACTGCGCCGGCGTCGATCGCGCCGTCGTCGCCGTCGAGCGCGCCCTGGAGCACTACGACGAGACCGTCTACGTGCGCCACGAGATCGTCCACAACAAGTTCGTGGTGGACAGCCTGCGCGCCAAGGGCGCCGTGTTCGTCGACGAGGTCGACGAGATCCCCGAGGGGTCCCTGGTGATCTTCTCCGCCCACGGCATCTCCCCGAAGGTGCGCGAGATGGCCGAGCAGCGCAACCTCCGCACCATCGACGCCACCTGCCCACTGGTGACCAAGGTGCACAAGGAGGCGGTGCGCTTCGCACGCGAGGACTACGACATCCTGCTGGTGGGCCACGAGGGCCACGAGGAGGTCGAGGGCACCGCCGGGGAGGCCCCCGACCACGTCCAGATCGTCAACTCGCCCGATGACGTGGTCAACGTGACCGTGCGCGACCCCGAGAAAGTCGTGTGGCTCTCGCAGACCACCCTCAGCGTGGACGAGACCATGGAGACCGTGGACCGCCTGCGGGAGCGGTTCCCCACCCTGCAGTCCCCGCCCAGCGACGACATCTGCTACGCCACCCAGAACCGCCAGGTCGCGGTGAAGAAGATCGCCCCGCAGTCCGACCTGGTGCTGGTGGTCGGCTCCCCGAACTCCTCCAACTCCGTGCGCCTGATGGAGGTGGCCAAGGAGGCCGGTGCCAAGGCCTCCCATCGCATCGACTCGGTGGCCGAGCTGCGTGAGGAGTGGTTCGAGGGAGTGGAGACCGTGGGCGTCACCTCCGGTGCCTCCGTGCCCGACGTGCTGGTCCAGCAGCTGCTGGCCGAGCTCGCCGAGCGCGGCTACGGCGATGTGAAGCCGGTGCGCACCGCGACCGAGGACCTCATGTTCTCCCTGCCGCGCGAGCTGCGGCAGGAGATGAAGGCACGCGGGGTGAACGATCGCCGCTCCCGCCCCACGGGCGAGCGCGCCACCGCCGAGTCCGGCTCCCTGGGAGCAGACCCCTCCCAGCCCTCCGGGAAGGTGCAGGACGTCCGCGAGAACCCGGAACAGGGTGCCGGACTGGGCTGACGAACAGGCCGATCACCCGGCATGATGGCCGGGTGAGCACGCCGTGGGCACTCAGGCCGCGCCCATGCGCGAAGCTGGCGGCTAGGCGAGAACGCCGAACAGCAGTACGGCCGCCAGCACCAGCGCGAAGTACCCCAGCCCGATCCACAGGCCGATGCGGCCTGCCAGGCTTCGCCTGCCCAGATACCCCAGTACCATGCCGACGACGAGCATCCCCAGGCACAGCAGCGCCACGAGGTCCGCAGAGAGCACCGTGGCGCGGCCGATCAGGCCGACCGCGCCGCCGTCCCGGGACTGGATGCCGGGGATCAGGATGCCGATGACGACCAGGGGGATGGACACCCAGGCCCAGCGTTCGACCCCCGGCCTGCTGCGAGGGCGCGAGCTGTGATCCGGCGCTGCACCATGGATGCCGCTGGGTTCTGACATGGCCCCTCCTGTGCTGTGTGATCCCAGTCTGGCATCGCTTGGCCGGCCACGGCTGACGAACAGGCCGATCACCCGGCATGATGGCCGGGTGAGCTCACCCATGCCGCCTGGTACCGCTCCTGCCCCGGCCACCATCCCGAGCGCACAGCCGTCCCGAGACCCGGATGCACCGCAGGTGCGCCCCTCACGCTGGCGTCGCGCGGTGCCCGGGTCCAGGGCGATGGCCTCCGTGTTGATCATGACGCTGGTGGCGGCGCTGGTGGTGATGGCCGGCCCCGCATCCCCGGCCCTCGCCGAGGGCTACAACACCGGCCGCACGGCCCCGTCGATGCTGGTGTTCGACGCCTCCGGCTCCATGCGCGCGGAGGACGTGGAGGGCCGCATCCGCATGGACGTGGCCAAGGAGGCCGTCTCGGGCCTGGTGCCGATGCTGCCCGACGATGCCACCGTGGGCCTGATGACCTACGGCAACTCGGACCCGCAGACGGCCAGCAGTCAAGAAGCAGGCTGCCAGGACGTCAAGCTCCTGGTGGAGGCCGACGGCCTGGACCGGGAACGACTGCTGCAGGAGATCGACGGGGTGCAGCCCTCCGGCTACACCCCCATCGGTCTCTCCCTGCGGAAGGCCACCGAGGCGCTGCCCGAGGCGGAGATGCGTTCGATCGTGCTGGTCTCCGATGGCATCGACGAGTGCGGGGGACCGCCCCCGTGCGAGGTCGCAGGGGAACTTGCCCAGCAGCACCCCAAGATGCGCATCCACACCATCGGGTTCAAGGCCGAGCAGGCAGCCCGGGACGAGCTGGCCTGCATCGCCGAGGCCACCGGTGGCACCTTCGCCGACGCCACCGACGCCGAGACGCTGCGCGATGAGCTGTTGGTCAAGATGACCCGTGCGATCCAGGGCTACTCCTCCGCGGGCAGCCCGATCACCGGCGGGACCAGCCTCGAAGAGGCCGTGGACCTGGTGCCCGGCTCCTACCTGGACGTGCTCGAGCACGGCAGCCCCGCGATCGACGACGGAGAGGGCCACTCCCGCTACTACCGGCTGCAGATCGCACCTGGCGAGATCGCCCACGTGGCGGCCACCATGGTGCTGCCCGGGGACGACGGCGCCACGAACAAGCTCGCCCAGCTCCAGCTGCGCACCTTCGCCCTCGACGGCACCGACTGCCGCATCGGGAATCTCGATGCCCGGGCCGAGGCCGATCTGGGCGACGGGCCGATCACGGCCTCCATCGCCACCCCGCGGATGGGGCAGACCGAGAACCTCTCCTGCTTCGGAGCGGATGCCGATGGCACGGTGATCCTGCAGGTGGAGCGCACCGGCAACCCGTCGCAGGACCAGGCGATCCCCGTGGAGGTGCAGTTCTTCGCCGAGGAGGAGGTCGACCCGTCGGGGCTGCCGCCGGCGGTGAAGTGGCCGCGCCAGATCGACCCGCTGCCCGTCCCCACGGACGGACAGCAAGTGCAGCCGGCCTTCTCCTTCGCCTCGGCGGCGCAAGCGGGCAGTGGCCCCCTGCGCGGCACCATCATCCCTGGTGAGGTGCAGTTCTTCCGGGTGCCCGTGCAGTACGGGCAGCAGGTGCGCACAGCCCTCGTGCTGGGCGAGTTCGAGCCCCCGCCGGGCATGGACCTGACGTTGCACGCCACGCTCATCTCGCCCCTGCGCGAGGACGTGTACACGATGGTCTCGCCCGATGGCGATGCGGATCCCGGCGGCCACTCAGCGGCGGCGGAGCCGGGCCTGCAGGTACAGCTCAACCAGGCCACGGCCGTGCAGTTCAAGAACCGGGAACAGGGAGGAACCGAAGCGCGCAGCTCCTACCTGGCCGGCGACTACTACCTGCAGCTGACGATGGTCCCCTCCCGGTACGACGGTGACCGGCTGTTCGAGGTGCCGTACACGATCGACATCGATGCTGCGGGAGAGGCTGCTGAGGGGCCGGAGCTGGACGGCCAGGGCGCGGCCTCCGCGCAGGACCGCACCGCGGCCGACCCGGGCCGGGTGCCTGCAGTGTCCGACGGGGGCGGTTCGGACGGGGCAGGCGAAGGGCCCGGTGACATCGAGGACGGGCCATCGGAGCAGAGCGGCAGCGGGTGGTCCTTGCCCCCGCTGGCCTGGGCACTCATCGCCGGAACCGCGGGGGGCATCGTGGTGGCGGTCGCCGCCATCGCCGCT
>NZ_JAMBDS010000079.1:0-8781 GCF_025143785.1 Brachybacterium sp. p3-SID1565 | reverse complement strand
CCGGCCTGCTCACGCGCGAGCAGAAGGGCCGCTGGGCCCACTACTCCGTCGTCCCGTCAGCCTTTGCCGAACTCCGCGCGTTCCTCGACATCGCCTGAACCTCACCCCCGGTCGGGAGGCTCCCATGACCGCTCCCCAGCGTCTTGTTCGTCTGTGTCCACAACGCCGGTCGATCCCAGATGGCAGCCGGGTGGCTGGGGGAGCTCGCCGGGGACCGCATCGAGGTCCGCTCCGCGGGGTCCATGCCCGCCGAGCAGATCAACCCGGTCGCAGTGCAGGCCATGGCCGAGGCAGGAATCGACATCACCGCCGAGGAGCCAAAGGTGCTGACCACCGAGGCCGTGCAGGGCTCCGACGTGGTGATCACGATGGGTTGCGGGGACGCGTGCCCGTTCTACCCCGGCAAGCGCTACGAGGACTGGAAGCTCGACGACCCCGCCGGGCAGGGTATCGACGCAGTCCGCCACATCCGCGACGAGATCCGATCTCGGATCGAGACGCTCACAGCCGAACTGCTCGGCCCGGACCCGGCACGACCATGAGTGACGTCGTCGTCATCGGTGGAGGCCAGGCAGGACTCGCCGCGGGCTATTTCCTCCGCCGCGCCGGTCTGGACTTCATCATCCTCGACGACCAAGAGCGATCGGGCGGTGCCTGGCAGCACGGCTGGCAGTCGCTGCGGATGTTCTCCCCAGCTCAGTACAGTCCTCTGCCCGGCTGGCCGATGCCCGCCCAAACAGGCGAGCTCTTCCCCACCGCAAGCCACGTCGTGGACTATCTCGAACGCTACGAGAAGCGCTACAACCTCCCTGTGCGCCGATCAGTCAACGTCACCGACGTCAGACCTGACCACCAACGCCTGGTCGTGGAGACCGATGCGGGCTCGCTGAATGCCGCTGCGGTGATCAGTGCAACCGGCACATGGCAGAGCCCCTACGTCCCGTACTACCCCGGTCAGGACACGTTCTCCGGAAAACAGCTGCACACTGTCGATTACGACTCGCCCGACATGCTCGCGGGCGAACGAGTCGTGGTCGTGGGAGGAGGGAACTCCGCCGCGCAGATTCTCGCCGAGGTCTCAGCGGTGGCCGACACCGTGTGGGTCACGCGGCACCCGCCGCGGTTCATGCCGGACGATGTCGACGGCAGCGTCCTCTTCGACGTTGCCACCGCCCGAGAGGCGGCCCGTCGCTCCGGTCGTGATCACGGCGGGGTGGAAGAACTCGGAGACATCGTCATGGTCCCACCCGTACGGGAAGCCCGCGATCGCGGCGTCCTGAACCGCTCGCCCATGTTCGACCGCCTCACCTCGACGGGAGTCTCCTGGCGAGACGGCCGAGAGCACGCGTGCGATGCGATCATCTGGTGTACCGGCTTCCGCCCTCACCTCGGTCACCTGAGCGGATTGAGGCTGCCCCGCGACCACGGCCGGCCCGCCACCAAGGGTACTCAGAGCATCGGCCACCCCGGACTGCACTTGCTCGGCTACGGCGACTGGACCGGGTTTGCCTCCGCCACCATCATCGGCGCAACCCGGACCGCCAAGCTCGCCGTCGCCGAGATCAGCGCACGAATGGACAGGGCATGACCTCTGTGCGCGATGACGCGATGACTTCGACGATCCTGACGTCCATCAAAGACACCCAAAGAATCCACCTCGATTAGCGACACATCAAGGAGTAGACAGATGAACTGCTGGGAACACACAGATGGAGGGACCGATTCCGTCCCCGCCGTCGCATTCTGCCGGCACTGCGGTGCGGCACTGTGCAGAGAGCACGCGACGGTCTGCGCGGACGAGCGTATCCGCCATAGCGGATTGGGATCGCCCACGCGCTTGCTACCCGATGGCCGGAAGATCTGCTGCCCCACCTGCCGACAAGCTTTCGCGGAGTCCGTTCCCGAGCACAGGGCCGAGGAACGTCAGCGTGAGATGGCAGCGAACGGGAGAGCATCTGCCATCGCGTCATGCTGACGCAGGGGACTGATGCACGAGTAGGTATCAAGCTGACACCCGATCGCGTATCAGTCCCGATCACTGCCAGCGGAGGCTCGCGGTTGCGTCTAGTCAACGAGGCTCAGACTACCGGGGGTCGGCATCGTTCGGTTGAGAATTACTCTCCGCCGAGCCGCGCACAGCGGTGAACGCAGCTCGTGGCGACGTTGCAGTCTGCGTGCACCGCCGAGGGGCATCCCGGCGGGCACCCGTGTCCTAAACGACCAGTTACGGGATTGTCGTCTTCCTCGGGACGGTGGCAGGTAGGAGGCGGACGAGGACGATCATGGCGATGAGTTCGACGAGAGTCTGAGTAACCACTGCGCGTGGTGCGATCGCCAGGGCATCGGGAAGCGATAGCGCGAGCGGGAGGACCATCTGTGAGTTGCGGGTGGCGGCTGAGAACATCACTGCCCGCGTCAAGGCGGTACCGCTGGCGGCAGCCGCAGCTGCATGGTCAGTGCATGCTGACTAAAGCTTCGCGCCTCGAGGTCATGAATCGTCTCGGCCGTGCCATGGCCGACCCAACCCGGTCCCGCATCCTGCTGTCGATCCTCGACCATCCCGGCTATACCGCCGTACTGGCGGAAGAGCTGTCGCTGACCCGTACCAACGTGTCCAATCACCTCTCCTGCCTGCGCGGCTGTGGCATCGTGGTCGCTTCCCCCGAGGGGCGGCGCACGCGCTACGAGATCGCCGACGCGCATCTGACCAAGGCGCTCTCAGGGCTGGTCGAGACTGTGCTGGCGGTCGATGATGGCCGTCCGTGCACCGATGAGGACTGCGGCATCCCGCTGTGCTGCGATGCCTCCGTCGAGGTGCGTTCCAAGGCGGGCACGCGATGAGCGACGAATGCTGCGGCCCCGAGAAGCCCGCACCGCCCGTGGCCCCAGTGGTGGAGGATGCATGTTGCGGAAGTAGCGGCCTGACGGATCCGCCGGAGGCACTCGAGCTCGAACAGCTCTCACCGTGGTGGCACGATCGCGCGCTGCTGCTGCCGATCACCTCTGGTGTCTTGTGGGTGCTGGGGCTCTTGACGGGATGGGCAGGACTCAATACAGCCGGTCTCGCGGCCCACGTTCTCGCCCTGCTGGCCGGGGCCTGGACGTTCGTCCCCGGCACTCTGCGTCGCCTAGTGCAGGGCCGTGGACGCGGTCGGCTTGGCGTCGGCCTGCTGATGACCATTGCCGCGCTCGGTGCGGTGCTGTTAGGGCACTTCGGTGAAGCCGCGGCCTTGGCGTTCTTGTTCTCTCTGGCGGAGGCGTTGGAGGACCGGTCGATGGATCGCGCGAAGCAAGGCCTGCGGGCGCTGCTTGCCCTCATCCCCGAGACTGCCCGCGTTTCACGTCCGGGCGGGCCGCAGACCATCGCGGCCGGAGAGGTCCGCACCGAGGACGTGCTCCTGCTCGGTGCGGGCGACAAGGTTGCCACGGACGGTGTGATCCTCTCTGGGCGCTCCTGGATGAATACTTCGGCGATCACCGGCGAGTCCATACCGGTCGAGGTCGGCCCCGGAGACGAGGTGCATGCGGGCTCCGTCAACGGCTCGGGCTCGCTAGCGCTACGCGCTACTGCTGATGGTCGGGACAATTCACTGACCCAGATCGTGCGCTTGGTCGAGCAGGCCCATGCCGCCAAGGGTGAACGTGCCCGCCTCGCTGATCGCATTGCCCGTCCCCTCGTCCCGGTGGTGCTGATCGTCGCCGCACTGATCGCACTCATTGGCGTCCTCACCGGAGACCCGGCAACTTGGACCGAGCGCGCCCTGGTGGTGCTCGTCGCCGCGTCGCCCTGCGCGTTAGCCATCGCTGTGCCGGTGACGGTCATCTCTTCGATCGGCTCCGCGAGCAAGCTCGGCGTGGTCATCAAGTCCGGCGCCGCCTTCGAACAGCTGGGGGCGATCCGCACTGTGGCTCTGGACAAGACCGGGACGCTCACCCGTAACGAACCCCGCGTCGTGGACGTCGCCACAAGTGAAGGCCGCAGCCGCGAGGAGGTCCTCGCGGCGGCCGCTGCTCTTGAGTCCGCCAGCGCCCATCCCCTCGCCGCCGCAGTCCTCGCCGCAACGGATGCCGCGGTGGACGCTGACGACGTCCAGGAAGTCCCCGGATATGGCATCACCGGAAGCATCCATGGCCGGGTGATCCGCGTGGGAAGTCCCCGCTGGATCTCCCCTGGCCAATTCGGGAACCGCACCCACGAGATGGCATCGCGTGGCATGAGCGTCGTCATGGTCGAGGAGGACAGCCATGTGATCGGCGCTGTCGGCATCCGCGACGAGCTGCGTCCCGAGGCGGCCGCGACGGTGGCTGCATTGCATGCCCAAGGCATCCGCACCGTCATGCTTACCGGCGACAACGCCCTGACCGCCCACGCAATCGCGGCAGAGGCCGGCATCGAGGAAGTCCATGCCGAGCAGCTGCCCGCTGACAAGGCCGCCTACGTCCGTCGCCTCTCGGAGCAGGCTCCGACCGCGATGATCGGAGACGGCATCAACGACGCGCCGGCCCTCGCGTCAGCGACGGTGGGCATCGCGATGGGAGCGACCGGCACGGCAGCAGCAGTCGAGTCGGCCGACGTCGCCTTCACCGGCACTGATCTGCGGCAGATCCCTGCCGCATTGGCTCATGCTCGCCGGGGTCACCGCATCATGACTGGGAACATCGTCCTCGCGCTGGCGATCATCGTGGTGCTGTTCCCACTAGCACTGTTCGGGGTGCTGGGTCTGGCCGCGGTGGTGCTCGTGCACGAGGTCGCCGAGGTCGTGGTGATCGCCAATGGCATGCGGGCCGCACGCACTCCAGGGGTAGGCGCGCAGGAGCCGTCCAGTCCGGTCGGGCAGGATCTGCGTGAGACGTCAACTGTCGGAAGGCCCGTTGCATGAGCAGGAGCACGAAATTCACTCTCGGACTGATCGCAGTGGCTGCGCTGGTCCTCGCCGGGTTCATCATCTTCCTCGACCCCGATGAGCAGGAATCGGCGCCGGCCGAGGACACGGGATCCGCGTCGGCCCAGCTCGTGCGAGAAGACAGTCCCCGGCTGTCCGAAGGTGGCGATGCCGTCTTCGTGGAGTACCTGGACTTCGAATGTGAGGCGTGTCTGTCCCTGTACCCCACGATCGAGGAGATTCGCGCCGAGTACGGCGACCGCGTGACCTTTGTGGTGCGGTACCTGCCGTTGCACGGAAATTCTGTCGAAGCCGCCAAGGCGGCTGAGGCCGCCGGAGAGCAGGGCGAGTTCGAAGCCATGTACAAGGCGCTGTTCGAGAATTCCGCCGAGTGGAGTCACCAGGAGACCTCGCAGCGGGAGGCGTTCTTCGGGTACGCCGAGGAGCTCGGGCTCGACATGGAACGCTTCGAGCAAGTCTATGACGATCCGGCCACCCTCGAACGCATCGAGCAGAGTGCTGCCGACGCGGAGGCGCTCGGCGTGACCAGCACTCCCACCTTCTTCGTCGACGGGGAGCGCCTGGAGCCCACCCGCGTCGAGGACCTCACGGATCCTCTCGATGCCGCACTTGAAGGCTGACGGCCCGGCCGCCGGGGAGCCTCGGGATTCGAGGGCTCCGCGCGGCCTGGGGATGCTCTTCACCGTCAGCGGCGCTATCGGCCTGGTCATGGCCGTTGTGCTGTTGGTCGAGAAGATTGCTCTGATCGAGGACCCCAGCTACGTCCCCTCGTGCAGTCTCAATCCGGTGCTTTCCTGCGGCTCCGTGATGGACACCCCGCAGGCCTCAGCCTTCGGCATCCCCAACCCGATCCTCGGCATCGCCGGCTTCGCGGCCGTTCTCGCGCTCGGATTCGCGTTCCTCGCCGGCGCCCGTGTGGCGCGCTGGATGAGTGTGCTCATCCAGGCAGGCGTGACCTTTGCGGTGCTCTTCGTGCAGTGGCTGATCGGGCAGAGCCTGTACGAGATCGGGGCACTGTGCCCCTACTGCATGGTCGTGTGGGCAGTGACCATCCCGCTGTTCTGGTTCACCACGATTCACCATCTCCGCGCTCTGGCAGACAGCTCCACCCCGGCCATTCGCCGGGGTGCCCGTCTCGTAATCGAGTTCCGCATCCCGATGCTTGTGGCCTGGTACCTCGTGATCCTGGCACTCATCGCCGTGAGGTTCTGGGACTACTGGTCCACGCTGTTCTAAGCGCCGGAGAGCTCACATCTCCGCCCACCCACCAATCCCCTCTCGATCACCTTGAAGGAGCGAGCACATGCGCGCCCACTCCCGGCGACGGATTCTGTACGCCACCGGTTTCTTGACCGCCACCGGTCTGTTCACTGCCTGCGGCAGCACTGATACCGGAGACCGCTACGACTCCGAGGACGCCGGATACGTCTCCGGCAACGGCGTGACCACAGAGATCGCTCCCGCCGATCGCGCCGAACCCACAGTGTTCACCGGGACCAGCTACGAGGGCGAACGGTTCGACTCCTCAGACCACTGGGGATCGGTGCTGGTGGTCAACGTCTGGTACGCCTCCTGCCCGCCATGCCGGGTGGAGGCCCCGGATCTTCAAGCGATCCACGAGGAGTACGCCGACCAGGGCGTGTCGTTCATCGGGATCAACGTCCGTGACTCGGCAGGTCCCGCCGGGGCCTTCGAGGAGACCTACGGGATCACGTATCCTTCGCTGCCGGACTCTGACGCAGAGATCATGTACCAGCTGCGCGGCCAAGTCGCGCCCAACGCAGTTCCCACTACTCTCGTCCTCGACCATGACGGCCGAGTCGCAGGTCGGATCTCTGGAGCGATCGACCCTTCCATCCTGAGATCGATGCTCGACGCCGTTCTCGCCGAAGGAGCCGCGTGAGCATCAACGGACTCGCGGAGACCTTCCAGTCGATCGCCCTGTCCGGGTCCCTTTTGCTGGCCATCACCGTCGCCGCGATCGCAGGCCTGATCGCGTTCCTCTCACCGTGCGTGCTGCCCATCGTGCCGGGCTACCTCGGTTACGTCTCCGGGCTCGCCGGACAAGGACTGAAGACCACCGAGCCAACCCGGGGCACCCGTGGGAATACCGGGAGTGCGGGACGACCGATGACCTTTTTCCGTGAGGGAACTGGAAGAATGCTGGGCGGTAGCTTGCTGTTCGTCGCGGGCTTCGCGGTGGTATTCATGGCGCTGGGCGGGTTCGCCGGCGCGATGGGATATCTCCTTCAGGCGCACGCAGTATGGATCAATCGGGTGGCGGGCATCGTCGTCATGTTCATGGGACTCATTTTCATGGGTGTGTTCCCTCGATTGACGGGAAATCTCCAGGTGTCCAGGAAACGTCCTGATGCTGGCCTTCTGGGAGCCCCATTGATGGGCTTCGTCTTCGGGCTGAGCTGGACCCCATGTATCGGCCCCACCTACGCCGCGATCATCGCGCTCTCCCTCGATGCCGGCGCCGACGGAGCGTCCGCAGCTCGGGGCGCGACCCTGGCGCTCGCGTACTCG
This sequence comes from Brachybacterium sp. p3-SID1565, assembly GCF_025143785.1. NCBI lineage: Bacteria > Bacillati > Actinomycetota > Actinomycetes > Micrococcales > Dermabacteraceae > Brachybacterium > Brachybacterium sp. p3-SID1565. The sequence goes on along the minus strand of NZ_JAMBDS010000079.1, from coordinate 1,345 downwards.
CTCGGACTGGGTGTTCCCTTCGTCCTCAGTGCCCTGCTGCTTGACAGGGCGATGGGCGTGAGCAGGGCACTTGCACGCCATCGCCGCCTCATCGGAGTCCTATCCGGGGCGCTACTCATGGCGATCGGCCTGCTGCTGCTCACGGGAATGTGGGCCTCATGGATGGATCAGCTGCAAGGCTCCATCGCCACGTTCCAGCCCATCGTGTGAGCCTCACGAAGGCATTCTCTCCTGCCGATCTGCTGCCGGTGACCGACATGGGGTACGTCCACCTCGACTGCACTCGTGACGTCTACCCCATTTCGACATCAGGTTTTGGTAAAGAGAGGGTGTGAACCCGGGGCCATGTCGCGAGAGTGTTCAAGGGAAGGCGAAATCGTCGGTCGGGGTCGCTCATGACGCTATTCCGAGGGTGTCTCGGTCGGTACGTTGGTTCTACCGGCGACGAGGTATGAGAGTTTCTTCGCGATGCTTGCCCTGCTGTCGACGTTGCCGCGACCACTTGCCAGACGGCCCCGTGCATACACGCGGGGATATTCACGGAGAACATTCATGGCCACGAGCAATTCCCATCGCGCGGCCGGCCGCGCAGTCACCCCCCTTCGCCACAGCGGCCCCGCCCTGCGCGGCACCGGAGGCGCCGCCGTCCTCGGCACCGTCCTGCTCGGTTCCGCCTTCGCTGGTGGTGCGGCCCAGGCAGCACCCGCAGCGCCTGCCACCGCGCCGTCCGCAGTCACACAGGCCGCCGCGCCCGCCGCTCCGGCACCGGCGCAGGCGCTGCACTCCTCCGAGAAGCTTCGCTGGGGATCCCAGGGCGCCTCGGTCGAGCAGCTCCAGTCCGCACTGAACAATGAGGGCGCCTCACTCGCCGTCGACGGGAAGTTCGGCCCACTGACCCACAGTGCGGTGAAGGACTACCAGCAGACCAACGGGCTGCAGGTCGACGGCGTGGTGGGCTCCGAGACGCGCGGCTCTCTCAACGGTTCCGTCCCCGGCATCGGCGGTGGCGGTGCGTCAGTTCCTGCGGCCGCATCCTCCTCGAGCAGCACCGGGCAGGCGATCGTCGACGCCGCACGGACCCAGATCGGAGCCGACTACTCCTGGGGCTCGAGCAACCCGGGCGTGAGCTTCGACTGCTCCGGCCTGACCCAGTACGCCTACAAGCAGGTCGGCATCGACCTTCCGCGCACCTCCGGCCAGCAGGTCGACGCCGGCACCCAGATCTCCAAGTCCGAGGCCCAGCCCGGCGACCTCGTCGTGTGGCCCGGCCACATGGGCATCTACGCCGGCGGCGACAAGGTCGTCGATGCAGGACGCTCTCCCGGTGCCGTCACCGAGCGCACCA
>NZ_JAMBDS010000078.1:0-10185 GCF_025143785.1 Brachybacterium sp. p3-SID1565 | reverse complement strand
CCTCGGAGCCGGACTCCGGTCCGGTCCCGGTGTTCCCGCCCCGTCGGCCGGAGGCCGCGGGACCGTTGCTTCGCTGCTGTGCAGCCATGTTCAGATCCTCTTCTCGTCCTGTGTCCGGGGGGCGATCACAGCGCCAGGCCGGCCTCGCGGGCACCGTCGGCGACGGCGGCCACACGGCCGTGGTACTTGTTCCCGCCGCGGTCGAACACGACGGACTCGATGCCCGCTGCCTTCGCCCGCTCGGCGATCAGGGCGCCGACGGTGCGGGCCTTGTCCGACTTGGTGGCGGTGGTGCCGCGCAGATCGGCCTCCATGGTGGAGGCCGACGCCAGGGTGCGGCCCAGGGAGTCGTCGACCACCTGGACGAACACGTGGCGCTGCGAGCGGGTGACGACCAGGCGGGGACGCTCGGCCGTGCCCACGACGCGGCGACGCACGCGCAGGTGGCGGCGACCGCGGTAGCGCAGCTTGCTGCCACGCGCGCCCTTGGTGTGCTTGAGTGCGTAACCCATGATCACTTACCAGCCTTTCCGGCCTTGCGCAGCACGACCTCGTCCGCGTAGCGCACGCCCTTGCCCTTGTAGGGCTCGGGCTTGCGAATCTTGCGGATGTTCGCGGCGACCTCGCCCACCTGCTGCTTGCTGATGCCGCTGACCGAGAACTTGGTCGGCGACTCGACGGCGAAGGTGATGCCCTCGGGGGCCTTCACCACCACGGGGTGGGAGAAGCCGAGCGCGAACTCCAGGTCCGTGCCCTTCGCGGTCACGCGGTAACCGGTGCCCACGATCTCCAGCTTCTTGGTGAAGCCCTCGGTCACGCCGAGGACCATGTTGTTGATCAGAGTGCGGGTCAGGCCGTGCAGGGCCTTGTTCTCGCGCTCGTCGTCGGGGCGGCTCACCACGATGCTGCCGTCCTCGCCGCGCTCAGCGGTGATGGGGGCAGGGATCTCGTGCTGCAGCTCGCCCTTGGGGCCGGTCACGGTGACCAGGTTCCCCTCGATGCTCACGTTCTTGACAGAGGCCGGCACTGCGACCGGCAGGCGTCCGATGCGGGACATTGTGGTTCTCCTCCCCCGCTCACCAGATGTAGGCGAGGACTTCCCCACCCACACCCTTCTTGGCAGCCTGCTTGTCGGTCAGCAGACCGGAGGACGTGGACAGGATCGCCACGCCCAGGCCTCCCAGGACCTTGGGCAGGTTGGTGGACTTCGCGTACACGCGCAGACCCGGCTTCGAGATACGACGCACACCGGAGATGGCGCGCTCACGGCTGTCGGAGTACTTGAGCACGAGGATCAGGTTCTTGCCCACCTCGGCGTCTTCCTCACGCCAGTCGACGATGTATCCCTCGGACTTCAGGATGTCGGCGATACGGCTCTTCAACTTCGAATACGGCATGGACACGGTCTCGTGGTACGCCCCGGAGGCGTTACGGATCCGCGTCAGCATGTCCGCGATCGGGTCGGTCATGGTCATGTCGTCTGCTTCTTCCTCACCTGGTTTCCTCCGGCAGTGCCGCAGGACCTATGGCGATAGTGCTTACCAGCTGCTCTTCGTGACACCGGGCAGCTCGCCGCGGTGGGCCATCTCGCGAAGGCACACACGGCACAGCCCGAACTTGCGGTACACGGAGTGCGGACGCCCGCAGCGCTGGCACCGGGTGTAGGCGCGCACCGCGAACTTCGGCTTGCGCTCCGACTTCTTGATCAGGGCGGTCTTGGCCATATCAGTTCTCCTTGAAGGGGAAGCCGAGCAGCTTGAGCAGCGCGCGTCCCTCGTCGTCGGTCTTCGCGGTGGTGACGACCGTGATGTCCATGCCGCGGACGCGGTCGATCTTGTCCTGGTCGATCTCGTGGAACATGACCTGCTCGGTGAGACCGAAGGTGTAGTTGCCGTTGCCGTCGAAGTGCTTCGGGGACAGACCGCGGAAGTCACGGATACGCGGCAGGGCGGTGGACAGCAGGCGGTCCAGGAACTCCCACATGCGATCGCCGCGCAGGGTGACGTGCGCGCCGATCGGCATGCCCTCACGCAGCTTGAACTGCGCGATGGACTTGCGAGCCTTGGTGACCTGCGGCTTCTGGCCGGTGATGGCGGCCAGGTCCTTGATGGCGCCGTCGATGACCTTGGAGTCGCGAGCCGCGTCGCCGACGCCCATGTTCACGACGATCTTGGTCAGGCCCGGCACCAGCATCACGTTCTGGTAGCCGAACTGCTCGGTGAGCTGGCCCTTGATGGTCTCGCGGTACTGGGTCTTCAGGCGCGGGGTGGGCGCCTGGGTGGAAGTCTCGGTCATCAGATGTCCTTCCCGGAGCGCTTGGAGTACCGCACGCGGGTCTGCTTGGTGCGGCCGTTCTCCAGCTCGATGGTCTCGACGCGGAAGCCGACCTTGGTGGGCTTGTTGTCCTCCGGGTCGACCAGCGCCACGTTGGAGACGTGGATGGGGGCCTCGCGCTGCTCGATGCCGCCCGCACCGCCGGCCTGCGTGGGACGCAGGTGGTGGGTGCGACGGTTGACGCCCTCGACCAGCACGCGCTGGCTCTCGGGGAACACCTGCAGGACGCGGCCCTGCTTGCCCTTGTCGCCGGCCTTCAGGCCACGCTCGGCGGCCTTGTCGGCATCGCTGGTGCGACCGGTGATGACCTGGACCAGGTCACCCTTCTTGATCTTCATCTTTGCCATGTCACAGCACCTCCGGCGCCAGCGAGATGATCTTCATGAACCGCTTGTCGCGCAGCTCGCGACCGACGGGCCCGAAGATGCGGGTACCGCGGGGCTCGCCGTCGGTCTTGAGGATCACCGCGGCGTTCTCGTCGAAACGGATGTAGGAGCCGTCGCTGCGGCGACGCTCCTTGGTAGTACGCACGACGACCGCCTTGACGACGTCGCCCTTCTTCACATTGCCGCCGGGAATGGCGTCCTTGACGGTGGCCACGATGGTGTCGCCGATGCCGGCGTAACGGCGACCGGAGCCACCGAGAACGCGGATGCAGAGGATCTCCTTGGCACCCGTGTTGTCGGCGACCTTGAGTCGCGACTCCTGCTGAATCACTCCGTACTCCTGTCGTCTCGCCGGTTCTCGCTCCCCCGCACTGCGGAAGCGCCGAGCCTGGCGGAACGGATGGTGGACCGCTGCCCGCCGAGCCCCGAGAGGGGGTTCGTCGGCGCGGAGGGCGGGCATCAAAAAACCCTCCGTCGGACTCGGGCACATGCTCCGCGGGCCTCCGGATGAATCCGGCCGATCCGCGGGACGGTGCGAGGTCTCCGTCGGGGGATGGACGCTGCCGTCCGCAACCTCCTCGCTCCAGCCCGGACTCACCCGGACGGCAGCGCGGAAGCGCAACCCGACAAGCATACGGGGTCCGCCCCTCCCCGCGGAAGACCGGCGCCCGGCCGATCCCCTGTGTCCTTGCGCACGCAGCCGCCGGTCCGCGCCCGACGCGTACGCTGACGGTGCCACATCCGCTCAGAGAAGAGGTCAGGCCTGTGATCGACATCGACATCGCCCGGCGGCTGCGCGATGCCGGGTTGGCGTGGGAGCCCGCGGACGGCGACTGGTTCGTGGTGGACAACGAGCTGCTGCGGCAGGAGCCGTTCATGCTGTCCTCGATGGTGATCGAGCGCGGCATCAGCCGTCACGGGCAGAGCGTGTTCCGCTTCAACGGCACCACCGAATGGGCGCTGGACTCCGTGGAGCAGTACGAGGCGGTGTGGATCCCGCGCGAGGGCCAGCTGCGCGACGCCCTCGGGGACGCGTTCCGGGAGCTGCGCCGCGAGACGACCGTCGACGGCGAGGTGTACGTCGTGCAGCTCGACGGGAGCAGGCAGCCCGCCGAGGCCGACGGTCCTGATTCGCAGCGCGAGGTGCGCGCCCCCAGCGCGGAGGACGCCTACGCCGGGGCCCTCCTGGTGCTGCTGACTCACAGCTGAGGCCGGCCGGCGAGACAGCGCTGGGGCATGCGGAAGGGCCGGCCTCCCTGGGGAGACCGGCCCTTCTCAGGTCCCGGGTGCGGTCACAAGGACCGTCCGATCACTTGGCCCGCTCGATGACCTCGACCAGGCGCCACCGCTTGGTGGCGCTGAGCGGCCTGGTCTCCATGATGAGGACGCGATCGCCGATGCCGGCGGTGTTCTCCTCGTCATGGGCCTTGAACTTGTTGGTCTTGGTCATGACCTTGCCGTAGAGGGCGTGCTTCACGCGCTCCTCGACCTCGACCACGATGGTCTTGTCCATCTTGTCGGAGGTGACGTAGCCGCGCAGGGTCTTGCGGTACGGACGCTCGTGGGACGACGCGTGCGCACCCTCCTTGGCGAGCTCCTCCTGCTCGACGGCGGTCTCCTCGACCTGGGAGTCGTTCTTGTTCATCTCTCAGTTCCTCGCTTCGCGGTCACTCGGCGGCGCCGGGCGCCTGACGGATGCCCAGCTCGCGCTCGCGCAGGATCGTGTAGATCCGTGCGATGTCCTTCTTGACGGACCGGAGGCGGCCGGAGCTCTCCAGCTGGCCGGTCGCGGACTGGAAACGGAGCTTGAACAGCTCGTCCTTGGCCTTCGCCAGCTCCTCGGCCAGCTTGGCGTCGTCCAGCTTGTCGAGTGCATCGGCGGTGAGCTTGGTCGCTGCCATCAGATGTCACCACCCTCTCGGCTCAGGATGCGGCACTTCATGGGGAGCTTGTGCATCGCCAGGCGCAGGGCCTCACGTGCAACGTCCTCGGGGACACCGGCGACCTCGAACATGACGCGGCCCGGCTTGATGTTGGCGACCCACCACTCCACCGAGCCCTTGCCGGAGCCCATGCGGACCTCGGCAGGCTTCTTGGTGAGCGGTCGATCGGGGTAGATGTTGATGAACACCTTGCCGCCACGCTTCATGTAGCGGGTCATGGCGATACGCGCCGCCTCGATCTGACGGTTGGTGACGTAGGCCGGCGCGAGCGCCTGGATGCCGTAGTCGCCGAACGCCAGATCGGTGCCGCCCTTGGCCATGCCGCTGCGGGTGGGGTGGTGCTGCTTGCGATGCTTGGTCCTGCGGGGGATCAGCATGTCGCTCAGGCCTCCGTTCCGGACTGCTGTGCAGCCGCCTGCTCGCCGGCGGCCGGGGCAGAGGCCGCGGCCTGCTGCTCCCCACCCTCACGACGGGCGGCGTTGCGCTCGTTGCGACGCCCGCGCGGACGCTCGGCACGCGGGCCGCGGCCGCCGGAGCGGGGACCCTGCGAGGCGGCCTGCTGGGCCGCGAGCTCCTTGGCGGTGACGTCGCCCTTGTAGATCCACACCTTCACGCCGATGCGGCCGAAGGCGGTGCGGGCCTCGTAGAAGCCGTAGTCGATGTTCGCCCGCAGGGTGTGCAGAGGCACGCGTCCCTCGCGGTAGAACTCGCTGCGGCTCATCTCGGCGCCGCCCAGGCGGCCGGAGACGGCCACGCGGATGCCCTTGGCGCCGGCGCGCTGCGCGGACTGCATGCCCTTGCGCATCGCACGACGGAAGGACACACGGGCGGCGAGCTGCTCGGCGATGCCCTGGGCGACCAGCTGCGCATCGGCCTCGGGGTTCTTGACCTCGAGGATGTTCAGCTGGATCTGCTTGCCGGTGAGCTTCTCCAGCTCACCGCGCAGACGCTCGGCCTCCGCGCCGCGACGCCCGATGACGATGCCCGGGCGGGCGGTGTGGAGGTCGACGCGGACACGATCGCGGGTGCGCTCGATCTCGACCTTGGAGATGCCGGCACGCTCGAGCCCCTCGGACATGAGCTTGCGGATCGCGACGTCTTCCTTCACGTAGTCGCGGTACCGCTGCCCCTCCTTGGTGGAGTCGGCGAACCACCGGCTGCTGTGCTCCGTGGTGATCCCGAGTCGGAACCCGTTCGGATTGACCTTCTGGCCCACTGGGACTCCTTACTTCTTCACGGGAGCGACAACCACGGTGACGTGGCTGGTGCGCTTCTTGATCTGGAAGGCGCGACCCTGAGCACGCGGCTGGAACCGCTTCATGGTCGGACCCTCGTCGACATAGGCGGCGGAGACCACCAGGTCGCGCTCGTCGAAGCGCTCCCCGGACTGATCCGCCTTGACCCGGGCGTTGGCGATCGCGGACTCCACGAGCTTGAGGACGGGCTCGCTGGCGGCCTGCGGGGCGAACCGCAGGGTGTCCAGGGCCTCGGCCGTGCTCTTGCCACGAATCAGGTCCACAACGCGGCGAGCCTTCATGGGCGACATGCGGAGATGCCGCACCTGCGCCTTGGCTTCCATTGCTGTCCTGCTTTCTTCTGGATGTCGGGGCGTGCTGTCTGGCTGACCTGGGTCAGCGGCGGCGGCCCTTGCGGTCGTCCTTCTCGTGGCCCTTGAAAGTCCGCGTGGGAGCGAACTCGCCGAGCTTGTGGCCGACCATCGACTCGGTGATGAACACCGTGACGTGCTTGCGGCCGTCATGCACTGCGAAGGTGTGGCCGAGGAAGTCCGGGGTGATGACCGAACGACGCGACCAGGTCTTGATGACGTTCTTGGTGCCCTTCTCGTTCTGGGCGTCCACCTTCTTCTGCAGGTGGTCGTCGACGAACGGGCCCTTGGCGATACTGCGAGGCATGTCCTGTGGTTCTCCCTATCAGCGCTTCTTGCCGGTCCGACGACGGCGCACGATGAGCTTGTCGCTCTCCTTGCCCGGTCGACGGGTGCGGCCCTCGGGCTGACCCCAGGGCGACACCGGGTGGCGACCGCCGGAGGTACGGCCCTCGCCACCACCGTGCGGGTGATCGACCGGGTTCATGACGACGCCGCGCACGTGCGGGCGCTTGCCCTTCCAGCGCATGCGGCCGGCCTTGCCCCAGTTGATGTTGGACTGCTCCGCGTTGCCGACCTCACCGATGGTGGCGCGGCAGCGGGCATCCACGTTGCGGATCTCGCCGGAGGGCATGCGCAGCTGCGCGTACGGGCCCTCCTTGGCGACGACCTGCACCGACGAACCCGCGGAGCGGGCAATCTTGGCGCCGCCACCGGGACGCAGCTCGATGGCGTGCACCACGGTGCCCAGCGGGATGTTGCGCAGCGGCAGGTTGTTGCCGGGCTTGATGTCGGCGCCGGGACCGTTCTCGATCCAGTCGCCCTGACGCAGCTTCGCCGGGGCCAGGATGTAGCGCTTCTCGCCGTCGGTGTAGTGCAGCAGCGCGATGCGGGCGGTGCGGTTCGGGTCGTACTCGATGTGGGCGACCTTCGCGTTGATGCCGTCCTTGTCGGCACGACGGAAGTCGATCACACGGTAGGCCCGCTTGTGGCCGCCGCCGCGGTGACGCGAGGTGATCCGGCCGTTGCTGTTGCGGCCGCCGGTCTTGGACAGCGGACGCACCAGGGACTTCTCCGGCGTGTCGCGGGTGATCTCGACGAAGTCGGCGACGCTCGAGCCGCGACGGCCCGGCGTGGTCGGCTTGTGCTTGCGAATTGCCATGGTGGCTTTCCCTCAGACTCTCTTCGGCTCCTCGGTGACCGGTCGCTCAGGCGACCGATCCTCCGAAGATGTCGATGGCTCCGTCGGTCAGGGTGACGATGGCGCGCTTGGTGTCCTTGCGCTTGCCGGTGCCGAAGCGCGTGCGCCGCGACTTGCCCTGCCGGTTGATGGTGTTCACCGAGGCGACCTTGACGTCGAAGACGGTCTCGACGGCGATCTTGATCTCGGTCTTGTTGGCGCGGGCGTCAACCAGGAAGGTGTACTTGCCCTCGTCCATCAGCCCGTAGCTCTTCTCGGAGACCACCGGGGCCAGCAGGACGTCGCGGGGATCCTTGTTCAGCGAGGTCACTTCGAGTCCTCCTCGGCATCAGTGGAGTCCGTGGACGGCTTGGCGTTGACGAACCCGGCGGCCTCGGCGGCCTCCTCGCTCGCGAACCAGACCTCGGCCTTGGTGCGGTCGTACCACGGGGATTCCACGGTGTGGAACTTCATCGAACCCGCGTTGCCCTTGATGGTGAAGCCCTCGGGGGCGGAGCCGTCGGCCAGAGCGGCCGCGGATCCCTCACCGTAAGGGGCGTCGGCCGGTGCGTCGGCAGCCGGCTCGGGAGCGGGGGCCTCGGCGTCGATGGACGCCTCGGCGACGGCGGCGGCCGCGGCCCGCTTCTCGGCGAACGAGGAGGTGGGCAGCGACAGGGTCGCCATGGCCACGAAGTCCTCCAGGGCACCGGCGGTGAACACGACGTCGTCGCTGCGCATGACGTCGTAGGTGTTCAGCTGGTCCGCGTACAGGACGTGGGCGATGGGCAGGTTGCGCGAGCTCAGCGCGCCGAGGTCGTCGTCGCGACGCACGACCACCAGCAGGTGGCGACGATCCGAGACGAGGCCCAGGGTGCTGCGCACGGCCTTGGTCGAGGGGACCTCGCCCTCCAGGAGGGCGGAGACCACGTGGACGCGGCCGTTGCGGGCGCGATCGGAGAGGGCACCGCGCAGAGCGGCGGCCTTCATCTTCTTGGGCGTGCGCTGCGAGTAGTCGCGCGGGACGGGTCCGTGGACCACGCCGCCGCCGGCGAACTGCGGCGCGCGGATCGAGCCCTGACGGGCGCGGCCGGTGCCCTTCTGCTTCCACGGCTTCTTGCCGCCACCGGCGACCTCACCGCGGGTCTTGGTCTTGTGGGTGCCCTGACGAGCGGCCGCCTGCTGGGCGACGACCACCTGGTGGATCAGGGGGACGTTGGTCTGCACGTCGAAGATCGATGCGGGCAGCTCGACGGTGCCGGTCTTCTTGCCGGCCGGGTCGAGGACGTCGACGGTCAGGTTCTCTGCCATCGGGCTCAGGCCTCCTTCGCGGGGCTCTTGGCAGCCGAGCGGACCAGCACGATGCCGCCCTTGGGGCCGGGGACGGCACCCTTGACGAGCACGAGGCCCTTCTCGGCGTCGACCGCGTGAACGGTCAGGTTCTGGACACTGGTGCGGGCGCCGCCCATGCGGCCGGCCATGCGCTGGCCCTTGAACACGCGACCAGGGGTGGAGGCGCCGCCGATCGAACCCGGCTTGCGGTGGTTGCGGTGGGCACCGTGGGAGGCGCTCACACCGGCGAAGCCGTGACGCTTCATGACGCCCGCATGGCCCTTGCCCTTGGAGGTGCCGACCACGTCGACCTTCTGGCCGGCCTCGAAGATCGAGGCGTCGATCTCCTGGCCGACGGTGAAGTCAGCGGCATCGGTGGTGCGCAGCTCCACGAGATGGCGGCGCGGGGTCACGCCTGCCTTCTCGAAGTGGCCCCGGAGGGGCTTGGAGACCTTGCGCGGATCGATCTGCCCGTAGGCGATCTGCACGGCGTCGTACCCGTCGGTCTCGACGGACCGCACCTGGGTGACGACATTGGAGCCCGTCTGCACGACGGTCACGGGGACGAGCTTTCCGTTCTCGTCCCAGACCTGGGTCATGCCGAGCTTGGTGCCGAGCACGCCGGACACGGCGCGGGCACGCTGTCCCGTCAGTTCGTTGCTCATTTCGACCTGCCTCAGAGCTTGATCTCGATGTTGACGTCCGCCGGCAGATCGAGGCGCATCAGCGAGTCCACGGCCTTGGGCGTGGGATCGACGATGTCGATCAGCCGCTTGTGCGTGCGCATCTCGAAGTGCTCACGGGAGTCCTTGTACTTGTGCGGCGACCGGATCACGACGAACACGTTCTTCTCGGTCGGCAGCGGCACCGGGCCCACGACCGTCGCACCCGCGGAGGTCACCGTGTCGACGATCTTGCGCGCCGAGCTGTCGATCACCTCGTGGTCGTACGACTTGAGCCGGATGCGGATCTTCTGTCCCGCCATGGCGTCCTGTCTCTTTTCTTCCGTCTGGCATTGATGCGGCCTCCCCCGGTACCCGAGGACGGGCGTGTCGGCCTCCGCGGGGCGGTGAAGCCCAGCCTGCGGCCGCCGAGTTCCGGCTGCGTCTGCGTCTGTTTCCCTCGTGCGATGCGCGGTCGGTGCAGGGAGCATCGTTCGCATCCTCGGGACGGACCTCATCCGGTGATCATTCGCCGCCAGGCCCGCGAGCATCACGCTGTGGTGAAGGGTCGGATTCGTGCGGAGAACGGAACCGGGCATGTCGGCCCGCGCAGACAACTCGAACAGTCTGCCAGAGCGGTACGTCTCCTCACAAGGGCGGGCCGGGTGCGGCCCATCACACCGGACGTGCCCGGAGGCATCGAGCACCCATCCCGGCGCTCAGCAGAAGCGCACCGCTCGCATCA
>NZ_JAMBDS010000077.1:0-11095 GCF_025143785.1 Brachybacterium sp. p3-SID1565 | reverse complement strand
GGCCGTTAGCGTGAGCCCCATGTGTGGAATCGTCGGATACGCAGGCCCCCGCGCCGCCTCCCCCTCCCGCCCCGTCGATGTGGCCCTGCAGGGCCTGGCCCGGCTCGAGTACCGCGGGTACGACTCCGCCGGCATCGCCGTGGTCGACGACGGCACTGTGCGCCTCGGGAAGCGGGCCGGCAAGCTGCAGAACCTGCGCGAGGCCCTCGCCGAGCGCACCGACATGACCGGCAGCGTGTCCATCGGCCACACCCGCTGGGCCACCCACGGCTCACCCAACGACACCAACGCCCACCCCCACCTGGGCGGTCACGACGACGAGCTCGCCCTGGTGCACAACGGCATCATCGAGAACTTCGCCGCCCTGCGCGCCGAGCTGGAGGCGGCCGGCTACCCCTTCCGCTCCGAGACCGACTCCGAGGCCGCCGCCCACCTGGTGGCCCGGGAGATGGAGGCCACCGGCGACCTCACCGAGGCGATGCGCCGGGCCGTCACCCATCTCGACGGTGCCTTCACGCTGCTGGCCGTGCACCGCGATGCCCCGGGCACCGTGGTCGCCGCCCGGCGCAACTCCCCGCTCGTGGTGGGACTGGGCGACGGCGAGAACTTCCTGGGCTCGGACGTGGCCGCCTTCGTGGACTCCACCCGCGAGGCGCTGGAGATCGACCACGACCAGATCGTCACCGTCACCGCCGATGCGGTGCGAGTGATCACCGCCGACGGCGCCGAGGTCACCGACCCCAAGCGCTTCACCATCGAGTGGGACGTGACCGCCGCGCAGAAGGGCGGCTACCCCTCCTTCATGGCCAAGGAGATCCACGAGCAGGCCGGCGCCATCGCCGACACCCTGCTGGGCCGCCTGGTCGACGGGAAGCTGCACCTGGACGAGAAGGCGATCGACGACTCCGTGCTGCGCAGCGTGGACAAGATCGTGGTAGTGGCCTGCGGCACCGCCGCCAACGCGGGTGCGGTGGTCAAGTACGCCATCGAGCACTGGTGCCGCATCCCGGTGGAGGTGGAGCTGGCCCACGAGTTCCGCTACCGCGACCCTGTGGTCACCGAGAAGACGCTGGTGGTGGCGATCTCCCAGTCCGGCGAGACCATGGACACCCTGATGGCCGTGCGCCACGCGCAGGAGCAGGGCGCCAAGGTGATCGCGATCTGCAACACCCGTGGTTCCACCATCCCCCGCGAGGCCGATGCCGCCCTGTACCTGTACGTCGGCCCGGAGATCGCGGTGGCCTCCACCAAGGCCTACCTGGGCCAGATCGCCGCCTGCTACCTGCTGGGCCTGTACCTGGCGCAGGTGCGCGGCAACCTCTTCCCCGACGAGATCGCCCAGATCATGGAGGACCTGCACGCCCTGCCGGAGAAGATCCAGCAGGTGCTGGACGCCTCGGCACAGGTCGAGGATCTCGCCAAGGACATGAAGGACGCCACCAGCGTGCTGTTCCTGGGCCGCCACGTGGGCTACCCGACGGCCATGGAGGGCGCGCTGAAGCTGAAGGAGATCGCCTACATCCACGCCGAGGGGTTCGCGGCCGGCGAGCTCAAGCACGGTCCCATCGCCCTCATCGAGGAGGGGCAGCCGGTGTTCGTGATCGTGCCCTCCCCGCGCGGGCGCGACGTGCTGCACTCCAAGGTGATCTCCAACATCCAGGAGGTGCGCGCCCGGGGTGCCCGTACCCTGGTGATCGCGGAGGAGGGGGACGACGAGGTGCTGCCCTACGCCGACGTGGTGATCCGCATCCCGCAGACCCGCACCCTGTTCGCGGCGCTGCTGACGGTGATCCCGCTGCAGATCTTCGCCTGCGAGCTGGCCACCGCGAAGGGCCTGGACGTGGACCAGCCCCGCAACCTGGCCAAGTCCGTCACCGTGGAGTGACCCGCACGCGGGTGTGATACTGCAGGGGTGGACATGCCCCCTTCCGATCTCCATGACCCGCACGGCCCCACCCCGCCTGCCCTGTCCGCCGGGTCGGCCGGGCGTGTCGAGCCTGCCGAGCCGGTCGGGGGATCGCCCCGGGCCTTCGCGCCCCGTGAGGACGGCACCGTGGTGGGGGTCGGTATCGACGTGGTCGACGTGCCCCGGCTCGATGCGGCCTTCGTGCGCACCCCGGCGCTGCTGACGCGCCTGCTCACCCCCGGCGAGCGGGAGATGTCCGCCGCCTCCCGCGCCGCGCGCGTGGCCGCCAAGGAGGCCGTGGGCAAGGCACTGGGGTCCCCGGGGGACTTCTCCTGGCACGACGTCACGGTGCGGCGCAACGGTGCCCGCAAGCCCTACCTGGTGCTCGAGGGTGCCACGCTGCGCGCCGCCGAGCGCCTAGGGGTGGGCCACCTGCACCTGTCCCTCTCCCACGACGGCTCGATCGCCACCGCGATCGTGGTGGCCGAGAGGGAGAGCGACCCGCCGGCGGACCATCGAGCGGAAACCAGCCCGAGCAGCAGGCCCACGGGAGCGGAGGCAGGAGCATGATCCACGGCTACGAAGCAGAGACCGTCCGCGCGGCAGAGCGTCCCCTGCTCAATGCAGGCGAACCCCTGATGCGGCGGGCCGCCCACGCCCTCGCCGCCCATGTGCGCGCCGAACTGCGGGCCCGGACCGGGCTCGTCGCCGATGCGGATCGCGCCCCGGGACCGCCACCCCACGTACTGGTGCTCGCGGGCTCCGGTGCGAACGGCGGGGACGGGCTTCACGCCGCGGCCATGCTGCGCCGAGACGGGATCCGCGCCGATGGACTCGCCACCGCGGACGCCTGCCACCAGGAGGGGGCCAGAGCCCTCCACGCGGCTGGAGGAACGCTCCACCGGCTCGCGGATCTCACCGAACAGCAGCTGGGCGAGCTGATCGACGGCACCTGCCTGGTGCTCGATGCGATCCTCGGCATCGGCGGCCGCCCCGAGGTCCCCGGGGATCTGCGAAGGATGCTCGAGCTGATCCGCCACCGCGGCACACCCGTGATCGCCGTGGACCTTCCCAGCTTCCTGGATGCCACCACCGGTGAGGCCGCCGAGCTCGCTCTGCCCGCGCGTTCCACCGTGACCTTCGGAGCAGTCAAGGCCGGGATGCTGCTGCCCGGCGGCAGCGCTCTCACCGGACCCACCCACCTGGTGGACCTGGGGCTGGCGGACCACCTGCCCCCGCAGCCCGCCGTGCAGCGCCTCCAGGATGAGGACGTGCGGCGGCTGTGGCCGCGGGCCGGCAGGGACGACAGCAAGTACAGCCGCGGCGTGGTCGCGATCGCCGCCGGCAGCACCCGGTATCCGGGCGCCGCGGTACTGGCCTGCTCCGGTGCGGCACGCGCCGGGGCGGGCATGGTGCGCTGTCTCGCCCCCGCCCCCGTGCTGGACCTGGTGCTGCGCACCCGGCCCGAGGTCCTGGGCCACCCGGTGCCCGACGGGCCGGCCGCCCCGGCGGCGGGCTCCCGCGCCGGAGGAGTGGACCTGGCCGACATCGGCCGCACCGATGCGCTCGTGGTCGGCCCGGGCCTTCCCGGTGACGACGCGCGCGCACGCACCGTCATCGACGCCCTGCGCGCCGACGCCGACGGCGAGGTGCGCCGTGGCGTGATCGACGCCGGAGGGATCGATGCCATCCAACGGGCGGACCGCTTCAGCGCCGAGGTGGTGCTCACCCCGCACCGCGGCGAGGCGCAGCGACTGGCCCGCACCCTGGGCATCGACCCCGAACAGGATGCGCCCGCCCTGGCGCGGGCGCTCGCCGGCGCCACCGGGGCGACCGTGCTGATGAAGGGCTCGGTCAGCGTGATCGCCGCGCCCGAGGCGGAGGTCCCGCTGCTCGCGCAGGACGACGCGACGGCCTATCTGGCCACTGCCGGCACCGGCGACGTGCTCGCCGGGATCCTGGGCACCCTGCTCGCCGCGGGACTGCCCGGCCCGCACTCGGCGGCGATCGCCGCACTGCTGCACGGCCGCGCGGGGTGCCTGGCCTCCCACGGAGGCCTCGTGCCCGTGGTCGCTCTCGACGTCGCCGATCGGGTCCCCGATGCCCTGGCGACTATCCTGTCGGGCACGGAGGACCAGCCCCACGGCGCAGAGCCGTCGAGCGAAGGAGAACGATGAGCGTCCCGATCCCGGCGGAGGATCCCCGATACATCCCCAACCGCGCGGTGGTGGACCCGTCGGCCATCACCGACAACGTGCGTGCACTGAAGAGCACCCTCGACGAGCAGACGGCGCTGATGGCAGTGGTCAAGGCCGACGGCTACGGGCACGGCATGCTCGCCACCGCCAGGGCCGCGCTCGAGGGAGGGGCCACCTGGCTGGGAGCGGCCCACCCGGCCGGTGCCCTGGCGCTGTCGAATGCGGGCCTGGACGTGCCCATCCTGACCTGGATGTACGAGCCGCGCACCGCGGCCGCCCTGCTGCCGGACCTGGTGGCCGCAGGGATCGACGTGTCCGTCGGCTCCATGGAGATGCTGCACCTGGTGATCGATGCCTCCCGTTCCGTGGAGCGGCGCGCCCGCGTGCACCTGAAGATCGACACCGGAATGGGCCGCAACGGCGTCCTGCCCTCCCAGGCCGCCCCGGTGGTGCAGGCCATCCGGGAGGAGGACTTCGTGCAGCTGGTCGCGGCCTGGACCCACCTCACCGATGCGGACGTCCCCTCCGACCCGGCCACCGACCAGCAGGTGGACGTGTTCGACTCCACTGTCGCCGCCCTGACCGAGGAGTTCGGCACCATCCCGCTGCAGCACCTGGCCAACTCCGCCGCCCTGCTGTCCCGGCCCGACCTGCACCGCGACCTGGTGCGGCCCGGCATCGCGATGTACGGCTACCCGCCGGTGGAGACCGACCTCCCGCTGCGACCCGCGATGACCGTCACCAGCCGCCTGGCCCTGGTCAAGGAGGTCCCGGCGGGGACCACGGTGGGCTACGGGCGCCTGCACACCGCGGCGAGCACCACCCGCCTGGGTCTGGTGCCGATGGGCTACGCCGACGGTCTGCACCGCGCGGCCAGCGGCAAGGTGTCCGTGCTGGTGCGCACCGCCGAGGGCGACCGGGTGGTGCCGCAGGTGGGCCGGATCAGCATGGATCAGATCGTGCTCGACCTGGGCCCTGACAGCGTCGCGAAGGCCGGCGACGAGGTGATCCTGTTCGGCGATGCCCGCATCGGGCACGAGAGCACTCCGGCCGAGGACGGCCCCGGACCTGACGCCGCCGGGAGCGACGGACCTGCAGCAACCACGGCCGACGACTGGGCACGTGCCGCCGGCACCATCCCCTACGAGGTGCTCACCTCCGTCAACGCCCGCGTTCCGCGCGAGGTCCGTCCATGAGCGGCATCGAGCTGCGCACCGAGGACCCGCGGGACACCCGGCGCGTCGCCGAGGTGCTCGCCACGGTGCTGCGCGCGGGCGACCTGCTGGTGCTGGACGGGCCCCTCGGCGCGGGCAAGACCACCTTCACCCAGGGCCTCGGGGAAGGGCTGGGGGTGCGTGGGCCCGTGGCCTCGCCCACCTTCGTGATCGCCCGGGTGCATCCCTCCCTCACCGCAGGCCCGGCACTCGTGCACGTGGACGCCTACCGGCTCGGCGGCAGTGCCGACCTGGAGGACCTCGACCTCGAGGCCGACCTCGACGATGCGGTCACCGTGGTGGAATGGGGCCGCGACCGAGTGGAGCACATGGCTGATTCGCACCTGCTCATCGAGCTGGTGCGCCCCACCCAGGTGGCCGATCCCGACCGCCCCGAGGAGCCGCGCACCCTGCGCCTGCTCCCGTCCGGACCTCGCTGGGACCGGACCGCGACGACGTCCCTGTCCCGCGCGCTGGCGGGTGCCGGCCTGAGGACCGCGCCGATCGACCCCGCCACCGACACCCACGAGCAGGAGGACTGATGCTGCTGGGCATCGACACCTCCGGTGCCGTCTCCACCGCTGTGATGGGTGGAGACCTGGACGCACCGGATGCCGCTGTGCGCCACGTGCGCTCCGACGCCCGCGCCCGTCACCACGACGAGGTGCTGCTGGCCCTGGTCGACGGGGTGCTGCAGGACGCAGGCGCCAGCCGCGCAGAGCTCACCGGCGTCGTCGTCGGCCGCGGCCCCGGCCCCTTCACGGGCCTTCGGGTGGGCCTGGTGGCTGCCCGGTCCATCGCCGCGGTGCTGGGAATCCCCCTGCACGGGGTGTGCTCCCTGGACGCCCTGGCCCACCAGGCGCTCGCCGAGGCCGATACGGCCGACAGAGCAGATACTGCCGCCGGGGCTGAGGGGGCCGACGGGGCTGACGGGGCCACCGGCAATGCCCGCGACCTGCCGGAGCGCACCGTGGCCGTAGCGCTCGACGCGCGCCGCCGCGAGGTCTACCACGCCCGGTACCGCCGGTTGGCCGACGGCACCGTGCGCCGCGAGTCCGGGCCAGCCGTCGCCCCGCCCGCGGACGTGGCCGCGGAGCTCACGGCCTGCGATCTGCTGGTCGGCTCCGGGGCCCGCCTGTACCCGGACCTGCTGCCGGCCACCTCGGAACTCGTGGACGCGGATGCCTCCCACCTGATCGAGGTGGCGGCCCTCCTGCACGCCCAGG
Organism: Brachybacterium sp. p3-SID1565; assembly: GCF_025143785.1. Taxonomy (NCBI): domain Bacteria; kingdom Bacillati; phylum Actinomycetota; class Actinomycetes; order Micrococcales; family Dermabacteraceae; genus Brachybacterium; species Brachybacterium sp. p3-SID1565. Next base: position 4,551 of record NZ_JAMBDS010000077.1, on the reverse strand, counting down.
GGGAGGACCTCACGAGCACGGACCCCCTGTACCTGCGGGACCCGGACGCCGCCAAGCCCACCTCCCGCAAGAGCGCGCTGGGCCGTTGACCATGCCCGAGCAGATCACGCTGCGGCAGGCGACGCTCGAGGACGTGGAGGCCATCGCCTTCGCCGAGCTGGAGCTGTTCCCCGACGAGGCCTGGACCGTGTTCCAGCTGGCCGAGGAGATCGAGCACCCCGATCGTCGCTACGTGGTCGCCGAGGAACCCGGTCGGGCCGGTGAGCTGCTGGGGTACGCCGGAGTGATGCTGGCCGGCGACACCGCGGACCTGCACACCATCGGCTCCCTCCAGGAGCATCGCGGCATCGGGCAGGCGCTGCTGGGCTGGTGCGAGCAGGCCGCCCGGGCGGGCGGTGCCGAGCGGATCCTGCTGGAGGTGCGGGAGGACAACGACCGCGCCCGCGCCTTCTACCGGCGCGCCGGCTACCAGGAGATCGGGCGCAGGCGCGGCTACTACCGGATCCGCGGGCGCAGCATCGACGCCCTGGTGATGCAGCGCGAGCTGACGTAGACGCTCAGAGGTGGTCGCGGACCTTCTGGAACAGGTCCGGGTAGCGGGCATCCAGTCGTGCCGAACCGATCCGCACCCCCACCCACAGCACCACGATGCCGATGATCAGGCTGAGCAGGCCTGCGAGCCCCTGGATCAGCGGGCCCCCGCCCAGCACGCCCCAGGCGGCCAGCCCGATCGCCGGCAGCTGGGGCACGAACACGCCGAGGAAGGCCGCGCCCATCCCCAGGAACGCATTGGCGCTCGAGGCGGACTTGTCCTTCATCGGGTTCGTTCCCGGGGGCGAGGTGGGGTAGGGCAGCAGCACGCCCACCACCACGGAGACCCCCCAGCCGGTGAGCATCAGACCCAGCGTGCCCAGCACCATCATCGGGACCAGGTGCGCCATGCCGTACAGCAGGGGCACCAGCGCGGTCACCACGACCGCCGCCGGAGCCATGAGCACGGCGATCGCCGCGATGCGGCCCAGCAGGTTCGCGCGCGCGTCGAGCCCGGCGGTGATGTTCACCCAGCCTGCAGGGCCGTCGAAGCCGATCTCGTTCGAGAGCGAGATGCCGGTGAGACCGGCCATCAGCACGGCCATCACCAGCATCATCGGACGGGCCTCCTCCAGCACCAGACCCATCGCGACCAGGAACACGAACACCAGCGGGTAGATGGCCACGGCGGCCAGGTACCGGGTGTCGCGCCGCCAGTAGCGCAGCGACCTTCCCATCACCGCCCCGAAGGGCGATGCGGTGGCCCACCGCGGCACCAGCGAGGTGACCTTCGCGGTGCCCGAGGAGGCGTCCCCGGTCAGTGCCGAGGTGAGGGAGCGGTCCAGGGAGCGTCGCCACCACCTCCACACCAGCACGATCGTCGCTGCGCCGATGAGGACGCGCAGCAGGGCTGCCAGCACCTGGCCCTCCGCGAGGTCCATCGGCACCGCGAACAGGGCACCGAACGGGGTCCACGCCAGCACCGTGACCGCGATCATGGTCCATTCGCGCACCAGGTCCATGTCCAGGTTCTCCAGGCCCTGCACCGACAGGGAGATACCGTAGACAGCGGCCAGGAACAGCATCATGGCCACCATGCCTCCCAGCTCCCGACCGCTGCGGGAGGAGGTGCGGGAGGCCGAGTGCGCGAACACCGCGCGCGGCAGCAGCAGGCACAGGGCGATGCCGGCCAGGTTGGCAGGGAGCAGCACGATCAGGGCGAGGGCCACCCACACAGCACCGGCGCCGAAGGCCAGCAGCCAGATCACCTCGAACACCGTCGCGATGCCCACGGCCACCACGGTCAGCAGGGTGGGCAGGCTCAGCGCGGCAGCGGCGAACATGCCCGGCTGGAGCTCCTTCGCCGACCGCGGGAACATGGCGAAGCGTCGCGGGTCCAGGGTGTCGTCCACCCCGAAGGCCAGCACGGGGATCAGCAGCCACGCGAGCACCGTGACCGCACCCAGGCCCCTGATGATGGTGGGGAACATGGTGCCCTCGCCGCTCCACAGCGTCAGCCCCAGGAACGTGAACACCAGTCCCACCAGGCCGCCGGTGGCGTACAGCACACCGATGATGGTGCCCACCAGCTTGCCGACGTTCTTGCGGTAGGAGCGCTTCCACAGCGCCCACTTCAGCTTCATCAGCAGCGGCACCAGCTGCCGCTGCTGGATGGAGCCGTGATCGACGGTCCCTGCGGCAGCGGTGGCGGCGGCAGGCGGGGTGCTCAGGACTCCAGCCACGACAGGCTCCCCTCGGCCACGGCCCCGCCGCCCACCATGTCGATGAAGGTCTGGACCAGGCTGCCTCCCCGGCGCACCTCGTCGAGGGTGCCCGCCGCGAGCAGCTCACCCTTGGCGATGATCGCCACGTGGGTGCACAGGCCCTCCACCAGCTCCATCACGTGGCTGGAGAGCACCACGGTGCCGCCGTTGCGCACGTAGTCGGTGAGGATCTTCCGGATCACCTGTGCGGAGACCGGGTCCACGGCCTCCAGCGGCTCGTCCAGCACCAGCAGGCGGGGCGCGTGGATCAGGGCGCTGGCCAGCAGGATCTTCTTGGTCATGCCGGCGGAGTAGTCCACCACCAGCTTGCCCTCCTCGCCTGCCAGGTCGAAGGCCGCCAGCAGGGAGTCGGTGCGCGTGGCGACGGTGTCGGCCTCCATCCCGCGGATCAGGCCCACATAGGTGAGGAGCTCACGGCCCGTGAGGCGGTCGAAGGTGCGAAGCCCGTCGGCCAGCACACCCAGGCCGGCCTTCGCGCGCTCGGGCTGCGCCCACATGTCCACCCCTGCCACGTGGGCGGTGCCGCCGTCGGGGCGCAGCATCCCGGTGGCCATCGACAGGGTGGTGGTCTTCCCGGCACCGTTGGGGCCGACGATGCCGTAGAAGGAGCCCCGCGGGACATCCAGCGAGATCCCGTGGACCACCTCGGTGCCGCTGAAGGACTTGCGCAGCCCGCGGATGGACAGCGCGGCCTCGGCGGTCACGGCCTGCTCGGGGGCCGGTGGCCGCGTGCGGAACGCACCTGCGGCACCGGGATCGGGGGCGGTGGCAGTGGCGGGCGCCGGGGCGGGAGCGCTGCCGCCGGTCGGCGCGGGAGGGGAGGATGCCGGTGGGACGGCGGGGGAGGGCGGCGGGGGCGCGGCGTCGGAGCTGTGCATGGGCCCACGGTATCGAGCACCACCGCTGAGGGACCTGGCCGGAGGGATGCGGCGGGCACGACCTTCGTCGAGGAGGACCTCCTCGATCGTCGTGCGGGCCACGATCGTGAGGGCAGGCCGGGTGCGCCCCACTAGAGTGGGCGCGGAGTCGATCGGCTTGCCGGAATGAAGGAGACCGCTGATGTCGAAGCTGCGCCCTGCGCCGCGCCCCCCTGGCCTGCCGCAGGAGGTGGAGGAGATCCCCATCGGAGTGCGACGGGTCGCCGCCTGGTCATGGCGGCTGATCGTCGTCGTCGCCGCTGCCGCGCTGGTGATGTGGGGCCTGCTGCAGATCACCGGCATCGTGATCCCGGTGCTCATCGCGATCCTGCTGGCCGTGCTGCTGCTGCCGGTGGTCCAGGTGCTGACCCGCTACACCTTCCTGGGCAGGGCCGCCTCCAGCGGCATCGCACTGATCGGCCTGCTGCTGGTGATCTCCGGCATGTTCACGCTGGCCGGTCGCCAGCTGATCGCATCCTGGGCGGACATCCAGGACAAGGCCGTCGCCGGCTTCCAGGCGATCCTGGACTGGGTGCAGACCACCTTCAAGATCGACACCCCGATGAACAACTCGGCCGTCGAGGAGGCCACCACGCAGCTGCAGCAGAACGCCGACCGCCTGCTCAGCGGAGCTCTCAGCACCGCGGCCGTGCTGGGCAACCTGGCCACGGGACTCGTGATCTGCCTGTTCACCCTGTTCTTCCTGCTCTCCAGCGGGAACGTCATCTGGCGCTGGGTGGTGGGCCTGCTGCCGCCCGACGCGCGCGTGCCCACCCATGAGGCGTTCCGCCGCGGATGGAAGGCGCTGTCGGCCTACGTGCGCACGCAGATCCTGGTGGCCGCCGTGGACGCCTTCGGCATCGCCCTGGGCATGGTGTTCCTGGGCCTGGGTACCTACGCCGTTCCTATCTGGCTGCTGGTGTTCCTGTTCAGCTTCATCCCGCTGGTGGGCGCGATCGCCTCCGGTGCGATCGCCGTGCTGCTGGTGCTGGTGCTGAACAGCTGGGTGCACGCCCTGATCATGCTGGGCATCGTGGTGCTGGTGCAGCAGATCGAGGGCAATGTGCTCCAGCCGTTCCTGATGGGCAAGGCCGTGGAGATGCACCCCCTGGCCGTGTTCCTCGGCGTGACCGCCGGTGCGATGCTCGCCGGGATCCCCGGCGCACTGTTCGCGATCCCCCTGATCGCCTTCGTGAACGCGACCATGCTGCACATCGTGGGACGCGACCCCAGCCCCGAACTGGGCACCGACACCGTCGCCGCCGCCCATTTCCGCGAACTCCGGCGCCGCTCGCGCGCCTGACCCCGAACGCGACGAG
>NZ_JAMBDS010000076.1:0-11409 GCF_025143785.1 Brachybacterium sp. p3-SID1565 | reverse complement strand
CGATGTCCGGCACCTCGGCCACCAGGGCGTCGGGCACGGGTGCATCGGGCCCGTACCGTCGGCGAACGGAGGCACCGACCAGATCGTAACCGGCCTCGGCGTGCTGGCTGAGGTCGATGCCGGCGGCCTCGTCCTCGGCGCTGATGCGCCAGCCCAGGGTGTGCTTGAGCGCGAGGGCTATGACCAGGGTGACGAGTCCGGAGAAGAGCATCGCAGCGAGGGCCACCAGGGCCTGGACCAGCAGCAGGGCCGCGCCGCCGCCGTGCAGGAGCCCGCCGTCGACGGCGAGCACGCCGATCAGCACGGTCCCCACGAGTCCGCCCACCAGGTGCACGCCGACCACGTCGAGCGAGTCGTCCAGCCCGATGCGGTGCTTCAGGCCGACGGCGAGGGCGCAGCAGATCCCGGCGACCGCGCCCAGCACGATCGCGCCCAGGGGGTCCACGGCGGCGGCCGCCGGCGTGATCGCCACCAAGCCTGCCACCACGCCGGAGGCGGCCCCCAGTGAGGTCACATGACGATCCCGGATCCGCTCCACCAGCATCCAGCCGAGCATCGCCCCGGCGGTCGCGACGGTGGTGTTGACCCAGGCGAGACCCGCGGTGGCGTCGGCGGTGCCCGCGGATCCGGCGTTGAAGCCGAACCAGCCGAACCACAGCAGTGCCGCTCCCAGCATCACCAGCGGCAGGTTGTGGGGCTTCATGGGGTCCTTGCCGAAGCCCAGGCGGGGGCCGACGACCAGCACCAGCACGAGACCAGCGATGCCGGCGTTGATGTGCACGACGGTGCCGCCGGCGAAGTCGACCGGCTCGGCGATCGCGGCGAAGGGTCCGTCCCCGGAGAGCAGGCCCCCGCCCCACACCATGTGGGCCATCGGCGCGTAGCAGGCCAGCACCCACACGGCGGTGAAGGTCAACCAGGTGCCGAAGCGGACGCGATCGGCGATCGCACCGGAGATGAGGGCCACGGTGATGATCGCGAAGGTCATCTGGAAGCCGGCGGCGGTCAGGAAGGGCACGCCGGAGCCGGCCAGCAACGACTGCTCGTCGGTGCCGTTCAGTCCCATGAACTGGAAGGGGCTGCCGAGCACGCCGCCGTGGTCGTCGCCGAAGGCGATCGAATAGCCGGCCGCCGTCCAGGCCAGGGCCACGACGGCCATCGCGCTGAAGGACATCAGCATCATGTTCAGCACGGTGCGGGACCGCACCATGCCTCCGTAGAAGAGGGACAGCCCGGGTGTCATCAACAGCACCAGGGAGGCGCTGACGAGGATCCAGGCGGTCGCCCCTGTGTCGAGGGTGAAGGGGTCCATGGCGGTTCCTGTGGTCGGTGGTGCCCGCCCCGGGGCGGGCACGGTCCGTGGTGGGCCGTGCCGCCATCGTGCGGTGGGCGCCGGTGACCGACCAGGTCAGAGGGCCGCCGTGATCATTCCGTGATCGAAGGGTTCGCGGTGCGGACCGTTGCGGGTCCGCCCTCGAAGCGCGTCCGCTCAGTCCCCCAGCAGGGCGTCCACGAAGCCGTAGGCGTCGAAGGGGGTGAGGTCGTCCATGCCCTCGCCCAGGCCCACCATCTTCACCGGTACTCCGAGCTCGCGCTGAACGTTGACCACGATCCCGCCCTTGGCGGTGCCGTCGAGCTTGGTCAGCACGATGCCGGTGATGTTCACGGCCTCCGAGAAGACCCGGGCCTGCTGCATGCCGTTCTGGCCGGTGGTGGCGTCGATGACCAGCAGCACCTCAGCGACGGTGTCGCCGTGCAGTCCCTTCTCGGCGACGCGGCGCACCTTGCCGAGCTGGTCCATCAGACCCTTCTTGTTCTGCAGGCGACCAGCGGTGTCGATGATGACGACGTCCACACCCTGTGCGACGCCCTCCTTGACGGCGTCGAAGGCGACGGCGGCGGGATCGGCCCCGTCGCGGTCGGCGCGCACCGTGTCCACACCCACGCGGGAGCCCCAGGTGGCGAGCTGGTCGGCGGCCGCGGCGCGGAAGGTGTCGGCGGCACCCAGCACCACGGTGCGCTCGGCGGCGACCAGGACCCGGGCGAGCTTGCCGACGGTGGTCGTCTTGCCGGTGCCGTTGACGCCCACCATGAGGATCACCGACGGCACCTCGGTTTCGTCCGGTGCGGTGCGGACGGTGGCGGCCAGGCGGCGGTCGAGGTCCGGGTTCACCAGGGTGACGAGCTCCTCGCGCAGCACCTCCCGCACCGCAGCGGCATCATCGGTGCCCAGCACCTGGATGCGTCGACGCAGGGCCTCCATCAGCTCATCGGTGGCGTCCGGCCCGAGGTCCGCCAGCAGCAGGGTCTCCTCGATCTCGTCCCAGGTGTCCTCGTCCACGGCGCCGCGGGTGAGGAGGGTGAGGATCCCGCGGCCGATGGAGCCGGAGCGCGCCAGGCGCTCGCGCAGCCGCAGCATCCGGTCGGCGGGCGCCTCGGGGGTGTCGATGACCGGGCCGGGGGCAGCCTCGGTGGTGGTCTCCTCCGTGGGGGCAGGCGGTGCCTCCCCCGTGGGGGCAGGCGCCTCAGGCGGGGGAGCCGGGGCCTGGACCGACGGGGCGGGGGCCTGGTCCGACGGCGCGGGGGCGGTCAGCGCATCGGCAGGGGCGGTAGCGGTGTCGTCTGTCGGGACGGCGGTGGCCGCGGGCGCCTGGCCGTTACCGTCCGTCTCCGGCGCCCGCCGGACGGGCTTGTCCTCGGGGGCGCCGTGGGCCTGCTCCTCACCGGCCGGTGCGGCCTCGCCCGGTTTCTGCAGTGCCGGCTTCTGGTCGGCGGGTCGGGAGGGGGCAGAGAGGGTGTCGGCCCAGGTGGGGGCAGCCGGCCGCTCCTTGACCGCGGTGCCTGTGGGGCGAGATCCGGTGCTGCTGTCCTGCGGATCGCGGGGCTGGTCCTTGCGATCGGTCGGGGTCTTCCCCCTGCTGCGCAGATAGGCCCATGCCCCCGCGCCGATCACACCGATACCACCGGCTCCACCGACGAGCAGGACGAGAATGTCATTGGGATCCACGGGTCACCTCCGAGGTCGCAGGAGCCGGCGATGCGGCGGGGCCATGGGCCAGTCTAGGTGCACCCGGTCAGGACGCCGGTGGGGGGCGACGGGGTGGTCGTACCTCGGGATGGTCACACCTTTGGGGCGGGCTGTCAGCCCAGACGGTCGCGGTCAGCGGCCATGCGCGGTCCGCGGCCATGCGCGGCCTGCGGCCTCAGGTGTCGCGCCGCGTGCGCGAGGAGTGGCGCGGCGTGCGCAGCGGTGTCTGCTCGCCGTGGCGTGCCCGGCGCACGTTGGGAGCGGCGACGGCTGCGAGGATCGCGACGGCGGCCAGCAGCGCCAGCAGTAGGAACCCGACCGTTACCACACCCAGACCCATGCCCATGGCTCCATTCTGCACGGCGATCCGCGCCGAGACGTGCTGCGTCCTCTGTGCGGCGCGCCACGACGAGCAGCAGACGGGCACCTCTTCCCGTGGCTGTCGCAGCAGCTGCCAGCGCATGGTGGGCCTCATCACCATCATCGTCTCGGCCTCCGAAGAGCCCCAGGGGGCTCCACGCCAGCGGATGCGCGACTGCCCGGTTCGACAGCCCCTAGCGGAGAAGAGCGGGAAAAGACGCGATGCGCCTGCCGGGACCGAACGACGGCGGTGCCGATCAGCCCAGTCCGGGGAACCAGATGCCGATCTCGCGGGCGGCGGACTCCTCGGAATCGGAGCCGTGGACGAGGTTCTGGATCACCGGCAGGTCCCATTCACGGGCCAGATCGCCGCGGATGGTGCCCGGAGCGGCCTCGGTGGGGTTGGTGGCACCGGCCAGGGAGCGGAAGCCTGCGATGACACCCTCCCCCTCGAGCACCAGCGCGACCAGAGGTGCGGCCCCCATGTACTCCACGAGACCGGGATAGAAGGGCTTGCCCTCGTGCTCTGCGTAGTGGGCGGAGAGCTCCTCGTCGGTGGCAGTGCGCTGGCCCAGGGCGGAGATGGTATAGCCCTTGGCCTCGATGCGGCGGATGATCTCCCCGCGCAGGCCGCGCTTGACGGCGTCGGGCTTGAGCAGGACGAGAGTGCGCTGTGAGGTCATGGTCGCGAGCCTAACGGTGCGCGGTCCGCGGTGCGAGTCGGGGTCAGGCCCTCGGCGGGCGATGGGAGTGCCGGCTGCGTTCGGCCCGGTCGGCCTCCGTCGCCCCACCCCCGCTGGCGGATGCATCGGGACCCGGCCCCGCAGCACTCCCCTCCGCAGTGGCCTCGGCGCGCCAGTGGGCGGCGTCGATCGCGTCCTTCTCCCCATCCAGCTGATGGCCCTTGACGACGCTGTACACATAGAGGATCGCGAAGATGACGCCCACCGCCCACATCGCGGGCACCTGCAGCCCCAGCAGGATCACGGGGACCTGGAGCACCGCCCCGATGTAGTAGGGGACGGCCCCGCGCTTGAGCATGCCGGAGCACGCCACCAGGGCCACCGAGGTGAGCAGCCCCCAGCTCCAGGTGAGCGCGCGCTGGTCGGGAACCAGCTGATGGGCCACCAGCACCGCGAAGAACACCACGAAGGCCTCGACCACCAGCACGGTCGCACCGAGGATGCGCTGCGCCCCGTGCGCACGGGAGGAGGGTTCGAGGAAACGGGTCACTCTCACTCCTCCTCCGGCAGGCCCAGCAGGTCCCGCACCTCGGCGGCCAGCGTCACCGACCCGGCCACCACCACACCGCCAAACATCTCCCCCTCGGCCTCGGCCAGATCCACCGCCTGCTGGATCGCATCCGGCAGCGAGGCGGCCTCGAGCACGCGGTCCTCGTCGTCGAACACGTCGCGGGCGAGGTCTGCCAGTTCATGGGAGGGGATGGCGCGTGGTGAGGACGAGTGGGTGATCACCACGGAGTCCAGCAGGGGCTCGAGGGTGGCCAGCAGCTGCTCGGCGTCCTTCTCCTGCAGGATCCCCACCAGTCCGATGGTGCGCGTGAAGCGGAAGTTCTCCCGGACCGTGGCCACCAGGGTCTCGGCTCCGGAAGGGTTATGGGCCGCATCCAGCAGGATCGTCGGGGACTGCCGCACCACTTCAGCGCGGCCCGGGGAGCTGACCGATCCCAGTGCGGCCGTCAGCAGGCCAGCATCCAGCGGCGAGTCGCCGCCCAGGAGGGCCTCGGCCGCGGCCACGGCGAGGAGTGCGTTGTGCGCCTGGTGCTCGCCGAGAAGCGACAGGAAAAGGTCCTCGTAGCGACCGGCGATCCCCTGCAGGGTGAGCATCTGCCCGCCCACGCCAGGAGTGCGGGAGAGCACCCCGATCTGCTCGTCCTCGAAGGCGGCCTCGGCACCGAGCTCGATGACCCGCTCGCGCAGCACGTCGGCGGCGTCCCCCTCGGGCTGGGCCGCGATCACGGCGGTGGCGCCGGCGGTCAGGATCCCGGCCTTCTCCGCGGCGATCTCGGCGATGGTCTCGCCGAGGTACTCCTGGTGGTCCAGGCCGATGACGGTGATCACGGCGACGTCCGGATCGACCACACCGGTGGCGTCCCAGGTGCCGCCCAGGCCGGTCTCCACCACCGCAACGTCCACGGGGGCGGAGGCGAAGGCCTGGTAGGCCATGGCGGTGAGGTACTCGAAGTAGGTGAGCCGCACTCCCCCGGCCGCTAGGGACTCCTCATCGACGATCCGGGCGAACGGCTCGACGTCGCGGTACGCCTGGACGAAGCCGTCCTCGTCGATCGGGGAGCCGTCGATCGCGATGCGCTCCACCGGCGAGTGCAGGTGGGGGCTGGTGGTGCGTCCGGTGCGCAGGCCCGCCTCACGCAGGATCCGCTCCAGGATGCGGGCGGTAGTGGTCTTGCCGTTGGTGCCGGCGATGCGGATGGAGCGGTAGGAGTGCTGGGGGTCCCCCATCAGCTCCATCACCCGGCGGATCCGCGACAGGTCCGGTTCGATGCGGTTCTCCGGCGCGCGCTCGAGGAGGGCGGCGTACACCTCGCGCAGCTGCGGCGACATGGCCGGACGGGACGGACGGGGCACGGGGTCTCCTACGGGGGCGCGGACGGGGCGCTGGTCAGTCTACGGAGGGCGCCTCCGACGCAACGTCTCCGGGAAGGTTCGGGGTGGCAGGTGTCGCAGCCGGCGCGCTGCTCAGTGGCGACGGCTGCGCCCGGCCGTCTCAGTCCACCTCGACTCGGTAGATGAACGCCGCCATGGCATCGCGCAGGATCGGCGAGTACGGCCGGTACGAGCCATCGGGCCAGCCCGTGGTGATGCCCTCGGAGTATGCCCAGCTGATCTCCTTGTAGAAGATCGTGTCGCGCACGCTGATGTCCTTCAGCGGGCTGACGGCCGGGGCCGTGAACGGAGGCGATCCCTGCGCGCGATACAGGAAGGCGGCCATCGCATCGCGCTTGACGGGCTCGTAAGGACGGAAGGTGCCATCGGGCCAGCCCTCGGCGATGCCTTCGGAATGCGCCCACGTGATCTCCTTGTAGAAGACCTCTCGGGTGGGTGAGACGTCCTTGAACGGTGAGACGGCAGGCGGTGTGTACGCGGGCGAGCCGGCGGCCCGGTACAGGAAAGCAGCCATGGCATCGCGCTTGATCGGCTCGAAGGGCCGGTACGTGCCGTCGGACCACCCGTTGGCCAGTCCCGCGTGCTTCATCCATGCGATCTCGGTGAAGAACACGAGGTCGCCGTGGTTGACGTCCCGGAACGGCGCCTGGGGGGTGCGCCCCATCGGTGCGGCCACCGGGTACGCATGTGCCGAGGTGCCATTGGGAGAACCGAACCAGAGCGAGAAGTTCCGGAAGAAGTTGCGGTTGCCGTAGGTGGCACACACGTCGTCCGCAACAGCACCGGCCCCGGCATCGAGCGTGGCCTGGGTGGGGGTGAACGGCGTGTAGTTGTACAGGGCGGCAGTGGCCCGGTTGGCGATGTTCACAGAAGCTTCGCCGCAGAACGGGTAGGGGCTGTACTGGATCAGGTTGGCCCCGACCTGGTAGCGGTAGCCACGAGAGGCATCGCCGTACTCCTGGAGGCGCTTCGCAGCATGGTAGAGCTGATGGCCGAGTCCGGCATATCGCGGATCGCAGGCCTCGAAGTCCGGGCAGCGGAACCCCAAGGCCTGGTCGAGCTTGGTCCAGGTAGGCGAAGTTGTCGTGATCAAGCCCTGCTCCTTCTGGAGCATCACCAGCAGCACCTGCGGGTTCACGGAACAAGCGCGCGAGACGTCGGTGATCATCTCGCCGGCTGTGCCTTGGGTGCGGGCCGGAACCGCCTCGCACACGTCGGTTGCGGCTCGCTGCGGGGTGTCCATGCGGACGTCCTTGAGGCAGGGCGCGCCACCGCGCGCGGTGCGGCAGTTCGCTCCCTGGTCGCGGAGGAACTGATCGACCTCGGAGGCCGACATCCGGTTTCCGTCGAACATCACCTCGTCGCTGATGAGAGCGCCGGGATCGAAACCACCGAGTCCTGCGGGGGTGGGCCCCGCGTGGGCCGGAACAGCGAGGGTACTGGCCGCCAGCAGCAGCGCGATGATCGCGGCCAGGAGCGGACGACGGCTGAGGAGCGAAGTGGCGCGTGATGCGCCAGGGGATTCAGTGGGCACAGGGACCTCCGGGAAGTGGACCGGGCTGCCCGGCCATCTCTCAGGATATCCGGCCCCAGCGCATCGCAGGGGTTCCCTGAGATGCACCCGGGCGTGGCCGGTCGCGCGGTTCCTCCCCAGCTAGTTCTCCTCCACATGGGCAGTTCTACCCATGGTCACCACCGTGGGGTGCTCGTACGGTGAACGGACCAGGCCACACCAGCGCCCTGTTCGCCATCGGAGCTGAACGGGGCAGGCACCGCTCACGGGAGGTTCGAGATGACCACGCTGACCCAGGACGTGCCCGAGGCGATCGGCGCCGTCCGCGCCGCCGGCACACCCGAGCGCGCGCTGAACCCGATCTACCGAGCCCTAACGGCCGATGAGGCAAACGGGGTGAGGACGGAGGCGGTGAAGAGCTCGCTGGAAGGCCCGGAACTGGACCTCCTGGTGCGCCAGATGACCGCCCCCGCGGTGATGGTGCTGGCAGTGGAGGCAGGCGGTCTCGCACACCGGGCGCGCGTGGGCGTCCATGCCGACGGTGCCACGGTGGAGCACTCCGAGGTGCCCACTGACGAGGAGCCCGGCGCTTCGCGGTGGTCGGAGTGTGTTCTCGAGGACCTCCCGCGACTGTTCGCCGACGTGCTGCCTGACGGCAGCGCCCTGGGGACGCCGCCCCGTCTGACGGTGCAGAACAAGCCCGACACCCTTCGTTTGGATGCCGCCCAGCTCGCGCATCTGCGAGAGCTGCTCGTCGCCGGGGCCGACGCCGAGACCGCGTTCTCCCGCCTCGATGGGCTGGACCCTCGCCTGCAGGACGCCCTCACCGCCCGGGGGGACCGCGCTTCCCTCAGCCTGACCCTCCACTCCCCCGATCCGGCCCGCCTGGCACAGCCGGTGAGTATCGCACGGCTGTGGAACTGCGGGCAGCTGGGGATCTACCGCACCGACACCCCGGACCGTTCGCAGATCGAGGTGGTGGCGGTGGAGCCCGGTGACGTCCTAGGCACCGTGATCCCCCTGCTGGAGGAGTCGATCCGCTTCGCCTCCGGCCTGCCACCGACGCCCGGGGACGAGGACCCCGCAGGTACGAGTGGTGAGGGGGCCCGGTCATGAGCGGCTTCTACGGGATGGACACCCAGCAGGTGCGCGACCACAGCGCCGCCTGCCGCACCGGGATGAACCGCATCGAGGAGCTGCGCGGCGCACTGGACGGTGCTGTCACTTCTGTGACCTGGGAGGGACCGGACGCGGACAGCTTCCGGGACGAGTGGCTCCAGCTCTCCAGTGGGCGGATCAGCGGCCTGCTCGCAGAGCTCGAGGACCAGGCCTCCCAGCTGGAGGGCGAGGCCGATCAGCAGGATGTGGTCTCTGACCGCGACGGCACCGAATCCGGCCCCGGCACCCGCCCCAGCACCGTCCCGGACGCCCCGACGGACCGGATGGACCGCGGCTACCTCCACGAGGACAACCCGTGGATCCCGAACTGGTTGGAGAACCCGGCCGAGCAGCTGTTCTCCGATACGGCCGGGCTGATCAGCGATGGCATCGGCTGGGGCAGCGACCTCCTGATGGACGGCATCAGCACGATGGGCAACGGGCTCGGCATGGACATGAGCGGTTTCGAGGTGTTCCGCCGAGATGCCGAGCATCTGGGCGAAACCTTCACGGGCTGGATGACCGGGCAGCGGGTTCCGACGATCGCCGAGCTGGTCGCCGGCGCCGCGGTCACCACCGCTTCGGGCGCGGCAGCGCTGTACGACATGGTGCCGGGCTCACCCGGGACCGACTTCTTCGACGACAGGCCTGGCGGGATCGTGCACGGCGTCGAGATCACCACCGGCCCGGTCGAAGGGCCGCAGACTCTGCAGGACCTGATTCTGGAGAACAACCAACTCCGCCTCCCCAACCCCGACGACGCTCCGCTGGAATCCGGTCAGATCGGCATTCAGGAAGTCCACAACTCCCAGGGGGGCGACCCGGTCTACATTGTGCAGATCCCGCCCACCGAAGGTGCGGACATCGACACCTGGGATGCCTGGGGTTCACAGGGGAACTCACGGGACTGGGCATCGAACCTGCGTCTGGTGGCCGGCCAGCACCCGGCCGCGATGGACGACGTGCGCGCCGCGATGGACGCGGCGGGCATCCCTCCGGGCTCGAACGTGATGCTGGTGGGTCACTCACAGGGTGGGATCGTGGGATCGCACCTGGCATCGGACCCGAGCTTCAACTCGGCCTCCGGGGCCGACGGCACCTATAACGTCACCCATGCGTTCTCCGTGGGCTCACCGGTGCAGACGGTCCTACCAGCCCAGGGCGGCACCGAGGTGGTCAACGTGACTCACGGACCCGCCTCCCTGGGATGGCCGTCCTCGACTGGGGACCACATCGCGCACCTCGACCTGCAGGGGACACAGATCGGTGGGGGGCGCCTTCAGGCTCCGAACCTGCATGAAGTGGTCCTACCCGGCACAGCAGCTCCGACGTCCGGGGCGGAATGGCTGCACGTCAACCATGACTCCGTGGGCCCGGACGGGGAACCACACCTTGGTTATGCCGGGACAGTCGGGCGTTCCACCGAAAGCCACCCCGTACTCGGACCCCTGCAGAACGACCTGACCGGGGTCTATCTGGGGGACGGCACCTACGTCGCAGAATCACACGTAGTGACCGTTGGGCGTGAGCACAGGTCCTGACTCGACATACCGACGGCAGCAGCCATGCCAGGCCAAAACGCGAACAGTGCGATCAAGCGCATGTCCTGCCCTTCCGGGTCAGCTCAGGCCGTACCGCGAATAGAGCGATGAAGCGCCCACGTAGTCGAGCCTGTGGTCTTCAGTAGGAAACTCGGGATGCAGCTCCAGTGCGGTGAGCTCGGTTCCGTCGGGAAGTCGACCGGTGATCCCACCGACCCTCGTATCGGGCTCGTCCCGCTCATGAAGAATGGTGACTGCCGTACGCATCACGTCGTCGTAGATGCCGAGCCCGGTCGATGCTGACGTTGCATCGATCTCCACGTCACCCGCGACGTACTGCAGGAACCTGTTGTTGGTCCCCGTCCGCAACGACGCTCCTGTGACGCCCGGGATCTCGAGCACGGCTTCCGTGATCAGCTCGGCGCGATCCTTGCGAAGCACGGAGCATCCCGTGAGTGCTGCTGCGGCAAGCGCCCCCACGCCGCCGAGGATTCCTCGTCTGCTCATCACTGCGCGTGCCTCCCTGCCCCGATAGTCACCAGGGCCAGCATGCCACGTTGACCGTGGACGTCCCCCAGGTGAGCGCGATCTGGTCCGGATCGCCTACTCTCACACAAGGCGTGACACGACAGGAGGAGCAGCGATGGCACTGAGGCGTCGCCATGTCCTGGTAGCAGGCGCGATGGGTCTGTTCTCCCTGGTGACCGGATGCAGCGGGTTCTCCAAGCCCGGCTGGAGCGACGTCAACCGCGAGATCCAGTCCGCTCCCGGAGTCACCGGAGCCGACATCATCGGCGGACCCGGCGGCGGGCTGGGTACCACCGTCAGCGGCACCATCACCCTGGACGTCACCGCCGATGAGCTGCCCGACGCCTTCGAGGAAGCCTGGAGGCGCGGCGTCGAGGTGATTCACGAGATGTTCGATCCCGGACAGGCCATCGATGTCGCAGTCAGAGGCGTCATCTCCGATGGCACAGAGATCCCCGCCTACGAACTGCTCGAACACGAGGAACCCGTGCCGACGACGATGTCCCACTTCTACGAGCACTACGGGATCGGCTGAGCCCCGGCCAACGGCCTCCCGGCACGGGGAACAGCGCCGCCGGGAGCCGGCAGGCCGCGGGAAGCACGGGACGAAGACGAACGGCGGGCCCGGAGATAACC
>NZ_JAMBDS010000075.1:0-11885 GCF_025143785.1 Brachybacterium sp. p3-SID1565 | reverse complement strand
GGTGGTGGCCGCCTCGGGGGCAGGGGCCTCGAACAGGCCGTCCTGCTCCCCGGGAGCGCCGGGGCGTGCGGTGGTCAGCGCTTGTGCACCGCCACCAGGTCGCACACGAAGATGAGCGTCTCGCCGGGGGCGATCATGGGCGGGGCACCGGTGTCGCCGTAGGCGAGGTGCGCGGGGATGTCCAGGCGACGACGGCCGCCCACCTTCATTCCCTGCACGCCCTGGTCCCAGCCGGAGATGACCTGTCCCACGCCGAGCTGGAAGCGCAGCGGCTCGCCGCGGTCCCAGGAGGCGTCGAACTGCTCGCCGGTGGAGTGGGAGACGCCCACGTAGTGGACGTCGACCACGTCGCCGCGGCCGGCCTCCTCGCCGTCACCGGTGATCTCGTCGGTGATCACCAGGTCGGTGGGGGCAGGGCCCTCGGGGTGGTCGATCTCGGGCTTGCTGCGGTCGTCCATGCGTTCCTCCTGGATCGGGATAGGTCGTTGTGGGGCGGGTTCGCGGTACGGTCACTCGATCTTATGGGCTGCGTCCAGCACGTCCACCACGAACACCAGGGTCTTTCCGCCGAGCTCGTGGAGCTCCGGGTCCTCGCCGTAGGCGTCCGCCGGCGGGATCACCAGCATCACCTGGCTTCCCACGGGAAGGTCCAGAAGGTGCTGGTCCCAGCCGGTGATCACCATGCCCTGCCCCTGGACGAAGCTGAAGGGAGCACCGCGGTCCCACGAGGAGTCGAACTGCTCCCCGGTGTCCCAGGCCCAGCCGGTGTACTGCATGGTGAGGAAATCGCCCTCGCGGGTGGCATCGCCCGTGCCCTCGATCAGCAGCTCGCGGGTGGTCTCGGTGGGCGGCTCCCCCTCGGGGGCGCCGTCCAGGGAGGGGGCGCCGTTCTCGCCGAGGGTCACCGGGGGGAAGTCGCCGCTGGGCTCCTGCGGCTTCCCCTCGGCGCGCAGCGGAGCGACGATCCGGTCGATGTCCCCCACCTGGATCAACGACATGGACTGGCCGGTCTGGCTCTGCTGCCAGCCGGCCATGGCGAATCGCGAGCCCACCGTCACGGAGGTGAAGAAGGTCGCCGCCTGCTCCCCGATCGTCTGTGCGTCGACCTGCATGCCACCGGCCGGGGCGCCCTGCCACCAGGACTGCAGCATCTCGCCGGTGGAGGCATCCACGTAGGCGCTGCGCATGATCACGGTGTCCCCGGCGGCGATGGTCTCGCCGTCACCGGGCACCACCACCACGGCATCGGGTGCGGTGACCTGCAACGGCGCCTCGAACTCGACGGTCGGCTCGGAGCCGAGGTCCTCGCTGACGGTCACGGCCGACAGGATGGCGCCCTCACCGCCCCCGTCGGAGCCCGTCGCACCGGTCTGCTCCGGATCGGTGCCGTCGTCGGAGCAGGCGGCCAGTCCGATCGCGGCGGTCGCGGCGAGAGCGGTGGAGAGCAGGGTACGGCGGCGGATCACCAGGGGGCCTTTCGGGTAGGGACGCCCGGCACGGGCGCGGTCACAGCGTACGGCGTCGGCACGGGACGGGCTCCCAGGCCGACGCCGCCCGCTCAGGCGGGCAGGGGCGGTTCGGTCGCGCCACCGGCGGCACGGATCTCCGCCAGCAGGGCCTCCACCTCGGCGGACTCGGTGGTGAAGGGGTCCAGCAGCTGCACGGGCATCGCGCCTGGCCGGGTCAGGCGCAGCGTGGTCCAGTCCACCACGTGGTCCACACCGTTGTCCTGGGCGGCGGTGACCACCTGGCCGCGCAGGTGCGCGCGGGTGGTGGTGGGCGCCACGGTGCGGGCACGCTCGATGCGCTCCTGGGAAAGGATCGACGGTGCCAGGCCCCGTCGAGTCAGGGCGGCGAACACGCCGCGCTCGGGATCGATGTCGTGGTAGGCGAGGTCCAGCCGCTCGATCGCGGGATCGGCGAGGTCCACGCCGCGGCGCTGGGCGACCTGCTCGAACAGCCTCTCCTTGATCGCCCAGTCCAGGTGGAGGGCGGCCCAGGCACGATCCTCGGTGCGCACGGCGTCCAGCCCGCGCTGCCAGGTCTCCAGCGTGTCCTGCTCGTCCCGGTCCCCCGGCTCGGCGTGCTCGGCGGCCACGTCCAGCCATCGCTGCTGGACCTCGAGCGCGCTGGTGGCGCCGCCGTCGGCGGTGGGGATCGGAGCCCGGCCGCTCAGGTCGCGGGCGACGGCTCGGATGGCGGAGATGTCGTCGCGCAGGGTGAGATCCGGCAGGGCCCGCCCGGATTCGATGGCCCGCAGCACCAGGTCGGTGGTCGCGAAGCGCAGGTGCGTGGAGACCTCGCTCATGGTGGAGTCGCCCACGATCACATGCAGGCGGCGGAACCGCCCGGGATCGCCGTGGGGCTCGTCGCGGGTGTTGATGATGGGGCGGGTGCGGGTAGTGGCGGAGGAGACCGCCTCCCACATGTGGTCGCTGCGGCGGGAGAACACGAAGCGGGCCCCGTCCTCGTCCCGCACCACTCCCCCGGCACCGGTGAGGATCTGGCGGGTGACCAGGAAGGGCAGCAGGTAGCGAGGCAGACGGGTGAACTCGCCGCGCCGGTCCACCAGGTAGTTCTCGTGCGAGCCGAAGGAGTTGCCCTCGGAGTCGACGTTGTTCTTCAGCAGATGGACGCGGGCGTCCTGCGCGTCGGCCGCCAGGCGCTCGTTGGCGTCCTGGACCAGCTCGCCGAGGATGCGCTCGCCGGCGCGGTCCTGGGCCACCAGGTCCCACCAGTCGTCGCACTCGGCGGTGGCGAACTCCGGGTGGGAGCCCACGTCGAGGTAGAGGCGGGCCGCGTTGGTGAGGAACACGTTGGAGGACCTTCCCCGGGCGACCACCGGCCGGAACAGCTCCCGTGCCGCGGCCTCGGGCTCGAGGGCGCGGGTGCCGTCGGACCGCACGCACACCAGGCCGAACTCGGTCTCGAGTCCTCCTACCCGACGCTTCATCGGGTCACTGCCCGCCCTTCTGGACGAAGGAGCGCACGAAGGTCTCGGCGTTGGCCTCCAGCACGGAGTCGATCTCGTCGAGGAGGTCGTCGGCGCCCTGGGCGGAGGCGAAGGTCTGCCCGCCGGTGACGGACTGGTCGTCCGCGGCGTCGTCCTCGCCGGGGCCGGGGGCGTTCAGGGACTGCTGGCTCATGGCTGCTCCTGGTCGTCGTGGTGATCGTTGGGCTGGGTCGGGGAGTCGTCGTGGGTGGAAGGCACGGCGGCGGTGACGGCGCGGCGCAGGGCCTCCAGCACGGTGTCGACATCTGCGGAGGGGTCGACGTGGTGGTGGGCGCACCAGGCGGCGGAGCCGATCAGCGGGTCGGCCAGCCGCAGGCGCGCACCGCCCTCGGAGCCGGCCACCGTGATGGTGTCCCAGCCCGCCGCGGGTACGCGTGCTCGGTGGTGGGTGATGAGGCTGCCGCGGAGGTGTGCGCGGGTGGAGGCCGGGGGCGTGACCACGGCGCGGTCGACCTCCTGCTCGCTGACCAGGGTGCGCACCCTGCCGGAGGCGCGCATCCGCTCGAACAGCCCCGTCGCGGGGCGCAGGTCGGAGTACTGCAGGTCGATCGCGTACAGGCGGGGATCGGACCAGTCCAGCCCGTGGCGGGCACGGTACCCGTCCAGCAGGCGCAGCTTGCCGGCCCATTCCACCCTGTCCGCAGCCAGCATCGGGTCGCGCTCGAGCAGGTCCAGGATCTCGCCCCAGGCTGTGAGCACCGCGGTGGTCTCCTCGTCGTCCCCATCGGCGACCTCGCGCAGGGCATCGAGATGGGCGCGCTGGATCTGCAGCGCGGTCATCTCGCGGCCGTCCCTCAGGGGCACCGTGGCGCGCAGCGTGGGGTCGTGGCTGATGGTGTGCACGGCCTCCACCGGATCGGCCAGGGTCAGGTCGGGCAGGACCCGGCTTCCGCTGCGGTGCTGGGCCTCGATCGCGGCGAGCACCAGGGAGGTGGTGCCGAGCTTGAGGAAGGTGGACTCCTCCAGCAGGTTGGCGTCCCCGATGATCACGTGCAGGCGGCGGTGGCGGGAGGGGTCGGCGTGGGGTTCGTCTCGGGTGTTGACGATGGGCCGGTTCAGAGTGGTCTCCAGCCCCACCTCGGCCTCGATGAAGTCGGCCCGCGAGGAGATCTGGAAGCCGGGTGCGGTGCCGCGCGGCCCGATGCCCACGCGCCCGGCACCGACGAGCACCTGGCGGGTGGCCAGGAACGGCAGCAAGACGGCGACCACGTCGTCGAAGGGGACGGCCCGGTCCAGCAGATAGTTCTCGTGAGTGCCGTAGGAGGCGCCCTTGCCGTCGGTGTTGTTCTTGTACAGCGCCACCTCGGGGATGCCGTCGGCCCCGGCCAGGATGCTCATGGCGCGGCGCGCGATGACCTCCCCGGCCCGGTCGGTGACCACGGCCTCCCGGGCGCGCAGCACCTCCGGTGCGGAGTACTCCGGGTGGGCGTGGTCCACGTACCAGCGAGCCCCGTTGACCAGCACGGCGTTGCCGATGGAGCGGTGGGCGGCCCAGGTGAGCACCTCGTCGTCCTCGCCCTCGGGCGGGATCTCCGGTCCCTGCAGGGGCGCGTCGAGGTCCACGCTGGGCACGTGGGCGTCGCGCACCTGGTCGGTGAGCTGGGTGGGGTGGGCAGCGGCGCGCTGGATCTCGAAGCCGCGGGCGTCACGCAGCGGGGACTCGTCGCCGTAGTCCCAGCGCACGCGCCGGCCGCGCTCGCCCTCGGCCGGGTCCAGCAGGGCGTAGGCGCCGACGGTGAGGTGGGACAGCAGGATGGAGCTGCCGGCCCCGGCGCGGGCGCGGTCCTCCGGGTCGGCGTGCAGCACGCCGAACTCGGTCTCGATGCCCATCACGCGCTCGGTGGTCAGGCGGCGGCTCATGCCTCCACCACCTCCTGCTCGGGCCGGCCCTGCAGGGGGATCACCGCATCGACCCGGCGGCCGCGCCGACCGGAGATCCGGGCCCAGTCCTCGGGGTGGGCGCCGGAGGGGAGGTCCTCGTTCTCCACGAACTCGCTGCGGATGGCGGCGGCCAGGTGCTCGGAGCCCACGCCCACCTGTCCGGTGGCCAGCTGGTCCTTCACCGCGTTCTTCTTGGCGCGGTCCACGATGTTGCGCAGCGTGGCGCCGGAGACGAAGTCGCGGAAGTGCAGCACCTCGCCGGTGCCGTCGGAGTACTCCAAGCGCACGAAGGCGGATTCCGGGCCGTCCGCGTAGATCTCCCGGACCGCCTCGTCCAGCAGTCGGTCGCGGTCACCGCGCACGGGCACCGAGTCGTCCAGGTACAGCGCGAGGATCTCACGGCCGGACTGCGCATCGGGGCGGCGCACCCGGATCTTCACGTCCAGGCGCCCGGGCCGAAGGATCGCCGGATCGATCATGTCCTCTCGGTTGGAGGCGCCGATGACGATCACGTTCTCGAGGGTCTCCACGCCGTCGATCTCCGCCAGCAGCTGCGGGACAACCGTGGTCTCCACGTCGCTGGAGAGGCCGCTGCCGCGGGTGCGGAACAGCGACTCCATCTCGTCGAAGAACACGACCACCGGGTGGCCGCTGGTGGCCTTCTCCCGGGCCCGCTCGAACACCAGGCGGATGGAGCGCTCGGTCTCGCCGACGTACTTGTTCAGCAGCTCGGGGCCCTTGACGTTGAGGAAGAAGGAGTGCTGGAGGGCCTCCTCGACCGGGACGTCCCGCGCCTCGGCGGAGCGCACCGCGAGCTCGTGGGCAACGGCCTTGGCGATCATGGTCTTGCCGCAGCCGGGCGGGCCGTACAGCAGCACGCCCTTGGGCGGGCGCAAGCCGTAGGTGCGGTACAGGTCCTGCTGCAGGAACGGCAGCTCGACGGCGTCGCGGATCGCTTCGATCTGCTCTGTCAGGCCGCCGATCTGCTCGAAGGAGATGTCGGGCACCTGCTCGAGCACCAGGTCGGTGATCTCGGCCCGTTCGATCCGCTCGATCACCAGCTGTGCGCGCAGGTCCACCAGCACGTGGTCACCGGGGTGCAGCACCTCCTCCGCCAGGGATCCGGCACGGCGCAGCACCCGCACGTCGTCGGGCGCCACCGCCACCAGCACGCGCGAGTCAGCCAGGGCCTCGATCACGGTGACCATGTTCCCGGCGTCGCTGGGTGGGACCACCTCGACCGCGGCGAGGGCCTCGTTCAGGCGCAGCTCGGCGCCTGGCTGAAGGGCGTCCAGGTCGATCTCGGCGCTGGTGGCGATGCGCAGGCGCCGCCCGTTGTGCAGCACGTCCACGGTGGTGCCCTCGGTGCGGCGCAGGAAGGTGGCGTAGGAGTTGGGCGGGTCGCCCACGCGCTTCAGATCTGCCTTCAGGTCCACGATCTGGGCACGAGCCGCCCGCAGGGACGCGGTGAGCCGGTCGTTGAGGGTGGCGAACCGGTCGAGCTCCGCGGACATCTCCGCGTAGGTCTTCATGGTCATCGGGTGCTCTCGTTCATCGGTCGCGTCCTTGGCGGATGTCGCGCAGGGCGCGCTTGATCTTGCGGGGTGCCACACCGCGCTCCCCCAGGTCCTTCGCGGTCCATTCGCCGCCGCCCCCGCCGAAGCCCTCGTTGTCGGGGTGGGCGATCTCCTCGGCGTCCCGGGAGCCGGGGGCCGGGCGGGTGACACGGGTCAGCGCGGTGGTGCCGTGGGCGGTGCGGCGGGAGGTCAGCAGGAAGCCGGTGTGGGCGTTCATCCGGTGCTCGGGTCGCACCGCGAGGCCCTCGAGGTGCCAGGGCCGCACGAAGGACTCCCAGGCATGGGGCTCGGTGAACTCGCCGTGGTCGCGCAGCGCCTCGGCGGTGCGCGACAGCTGGGTGACGGTGGCGACGTACGCCAGGAACACCCCACCGGAGACCAGGGCCCGAGCGGCCGCGTCCACGCACTCCCAGGGGGCCAGCATGTCCAGCACCACGCGGTCCGCGGCCGGACCGTCGGCGGCCAGGTCCAGGGCGATGTCCTGGAAGTCGCCGATGCTCAGGGTCCATGCCGGGTGGTCGGCACCGAAGTAGGTGCGCACGTTCTCCTGGGCGACCGTGGCGAAGTCCTCGCGGCGCTCGATGGAGTGCACGCTGCCGTGCTCGCCCACGGCTCGCAGCAGTGCGGTGGTCAGCCCTCCGGAGCCCACTCCGGCCTCGAGCACCCGGGCGCCGGGGAAGATGTCCGCCCACATCAGGATCTGGGCGGAGTCCTTGGGGTAGATGATCGCGGCGCCTCGCGGCATGGACAGCATGTAGTCCGCGTACAGGGGCCGCAGTGCCTGGTACCGGTTGCCGGCGGTGTCGGCGATCACCACGCCGTCCTCGGCGCCGATCAGGTCATCGTGCCGCAGCACGCCCCGGTGGGTGTGGAACTGGCCGCCATGCTTGAGCGTGATGGTGTGCAGACGGCCCCGGGAGTCCGAGAGCTGCACCTTGTCGCCGAGCTCGAAGGGCCCGGTGCGGTCCAGGCCCTTCGCCTCGGGTGCCGCGCCGCCCTCGGGCACAGCACCGGCCTCGCGTGCGGTGGTGGCCGGGGCGGTGGGCTCCCCCTCGGGGGCCGAGGGGCGCGGGGGCGTGGAGGTCATGCGTTCCAGCATAGGTCGATCGTCCTGCCGGGCACCGGCGCCGTTCAGCGTCCGCGCAGGACAGCGTTGACCTCTGCGCTCCGGATCACGCCGATCACCGTCCCGTCGGCCTCCCGCACCAGGTACAGGGGGTGGGGCCGGGCCAGCATCGCGGTGACGACCTGGCTGCCTGTCATGCCCGCCCTCAGCTCCCCCACCGTGCCCAGGGGCGCGGCGACAGCGCTGACGGGCACGTGCCTGCGCTGGTCCGGGGGCACCGAGCGCAGGGCCGAGGGATCGATCTGCAGGGCGCGCGGTGGCGGCCCGTCCTCGAGCACCATCACGGCGGACGGGTCCAGCGATGCCCCCGCTGCCTCCTGGCCCGCGTCGAGCACCTCCGGAAGACGGGACAGCGGCAGCGCCCCGGCGACGAGGACCACCGGCGAGGCCAGCCGGGCCGCGTCCAGGTTCTGGATGCGATGCTCGAGGTTCGCGGCCTCGAGGGCGCGGGAGGCACCGTGCCAGAGCATGCCCGCGATCAGCAGGGCCCACACCAGGGTGAGCATCGACCCGGTGCTCACGCTCGTGCTGCGCGACAGGTTCCACAGCGGCCAGGCCACCACGGCCACGGCGATCGCGCGGCCGACCCAGGCGGTGATCCGGGTGCCGATGATGCGGCTGCGCAGCACGGTCCCCAGCAGTGCCTCCAGGGCGCGGCCGCCGTCCATCGGCAGGCCCGGCAGCAGGTTGAACACGGCCAGAGCCACGTTCAGCCATGCCGAGTTCTCCCAGAACAGCGAGGCAGGGCTCGGTCCCGTCTCCGCCCGCACGAGCGAGGCGATCCCCGTGCACAGCGCGGCCAGGCCCAGGTTGCTGAGCGGTCCGGCCAGGGAGATCACCGTCGAGGGCAGCCCGCCCATGCGCTCGGCGCGGTACTGGGTGTGACCACCCCACAGCGTCAGGGCGATGTGGTCCACGGTGGCCCCGAACAACCGGGCGGTCAGGGCGTGGGCCAGTTCGTGCACCAGCACCGAGACGATCATGAACAGCGAGATCCCCAGGGACAGTGCGATCGCACCGCCGGGGCCCACCACTGCGCTGAGCGCGATCACGGGGTGGATGACCACGGCCAGGATCAGCAGGGTCGCCAGTGTGCCGCCGCTGATGCGGATCGGCGGCAGTGAGCCGAGGCGCAGGGAGGGGCTCTTCACAGGTGAGACCCTAGCGGGCGCCTATGATGGCTCGATGAGTCGTATCGCGATCACCGCCTTCAGCGGGTGGAACGACGCGGGCGAGGCGGCCAGCGGCGCCGTCGAGCACCTGCTGAGCGTGTGGCCCTCCCGGCCGGCCGGCGCCGTCGATGCCGAGGACTACATCGACTTCCAGGTCAACCGCCCCGAGGTGCGCACCACCGAGGAGGGGCTGCGGGTGCTGGACTGGCCGGACACCGAGCTGCGGATCGTGCAGCCTCCCCGGGGGCCGGAGATCGTCACGGTGCTGGGCCCGGAGCCCAGCCTGCACTGGAGGCGCTTCTGCGACGAGGTGCTCGAGCAGATGCAGCTGCTGGACGTCAGCTCGGTGATCTCCCTGGGGTCCCTGTTGGCCGATTCCCCGCACACGCGGCCTCTGCCCGTGAGCTGCCGGGTGGAGCCGGGGGCTGCGGAGACCGTGGGCGAGGAGAGCCTCTACGAGGGGCCCGTGGGGGTGCCGACCGTGCTGGCCCGCCGCACCACCAGCGCTGGTCTGCGCACCACCAGCATCTGGGTCCAGGTCCCCCACTACGTGGCGCAGACGCCCTCCCCGAAGGCGGTGCTCGGCCTGATCCGTGAGGTGCAGGACCGCATCACCGCGCCGATCCCGCTGGGGGAGCTGGAGGAGGACGCCGCGGCCTGGGAGCGCGGGGTGGACGAGCTGGCGCGCACCGACGAGGACGTGGCCGACTACGTGCGGCGCCTGGAGAGGGCACAGGACGCCGCTGAGCTGCCGGAGGCCAGCGGCGATGCGATCGCGCGGGAGTTCGAGCAGTTCCTGCGTCGCAGGCGCGACACGGACTGACCCGGCACCAGGTCCTCGGGCATCCCGGGGCGCCGCTCAGTCCCGCAGGGCCAGCCCGAACAGCGCATCCACCGCGGAGGCCACGTCATCGGGGGCGTCGGCGGGCATCTCCTGCTGGCCGTGCTCGCCGGCCGCCCAGGCGTCCAGCACGGTGAGCGCCGTCGGGGTGTCGAGGTCCTCGCGCAGGGCCCTGCGCAGGACCTCCACGGTGAAGGGGTGGGACCCGCCTCGGGCAGCGGCGGCCCGGTAGGCCTCCAGGCGGGCGGTGGCCCGCTCGAGCTCCTGGCCCGTCCACTCCCAGTCGGCACGGTAGTGGTGGGCCATCAGCACCAGCCGGATCACCATCGGGTCGACGCCCTCGCCCACCAGTCGGTGCACGAACACCAGGTTCCCGAGAGACTTGCTCATCTTCTCGCCCTGGTAGGCCACCATCCCGGTGTGCGGGTAGAGCGAGGCGAAGCCTCGGCCGAGGGCGGCAGCGTGCGCCGCTGAGAGGTCATGGTGGGGGAAGATCAGGTCGCTGCCGCCGGTCTGGACGTCGAAGGGCAGGCCCAGCCCGTGCTCGGCGATGCACACGCACTCCACGTGCCAGCCCGGTCGCCCGACCCCCAGCTGCCCGGCATCCCAAGAGGGCTCACCGCTGCGCGCCGCTCGCCACAGCAGCGGATCCAGCGCATCGCGCTTGCCCGGCCGCTCCGGGTCGCCGCCGCGATCCGCGTACACGCTCAGCATCTGCTGTCGGCTCCATCCGGAGACGTCCCCCAGGGCACCGTCGATGGAGAGGTCCAGGTACCAGTCGGGGCCCGCGGCCTCGTCGCGGGCGTTCTGGACGGGGTAGGCCCGGCCCCGGTCGTGGAGGGTCTGCACGGCGGCGATGATCGCGTCCATGGACTCGCTCACCGAGAGGTAGGTCTCCGGGGCGATGATCCGCAGCGCCTCCATGTCGGAGGTGAACAGCTCGGTCTGCTCGCGTGCGAGGTCCTGCCACTCGATGCCGTCCCGGGCGGCGCGCTCGAGCAGGGGGTCGTCCACGTCGGTGATGTTCTGGGCCATGTCCACCTGCCATCCGGCGTCCAGGGCCGCGCGACGCATGAGATCGGCGGCATGGTACGTGGCGGCGTGGCCGAGGTGCGTGGAGTCGTAGGGCGTGATGCCGCAGACGTACAGCCGGGCATGCCCGGGCGTGAGGGGGATGAGCGGTATCACCCGCCCTGTGCGGGTGTCGTGCAGCCGCGGGGGGATGTCGGATCCGGGCAGGGGCGTGATCGCCGGTGAGGTCCAGGTGGGCACCCGTCGATCATACGGAGGTTCGGCGCGGGAACTCTCAGCCCCCGGCCAGTGGATCGATCACACCGGTCCACAGCAGGACCAGCAGCAGCGCGCCGGCGATCACCCGGTAGAGCACGAAGGGCATGTAGGAGCGGTTCTCGATCAGCCGCATGAACCACACGATGACCGCGTACCCCACGGCGAAGGACACCACCGTGGCCACGACGATCGCCACCAGGGAGGGCTCGCCGGCCGCCGCAGCAGCGGCGCGGCCGTCGACGGTCAGCAGCGCGGGGACCTCCTGGGCGGCCTTGTAGAAGCCCGAGGCGAACACGGCGGGAACCGCCAGCAGGAACGCGTACCGTGCAGCGGCCTGCCGGGAGTACCCCATCAGCAGGCCCGCGGTGATGGTGCCGCCGGAACGGGAGACCCCGGGGATCAGCGCCAGGGCCTGGGCCAGGCCGTAAAGGATGCCGTCGCGCACGGTGAGGTCCTTCAGCTCCTTGCGCTGCGGTGCGATGCGATCGGCCACGCCCAGCAGCAGGCCGAACAGGATCAGCATGGTGGCGGTGATGTACAGGTTGCGCAGGGAGTGGTCGATCTGGTCCTCGAACAGCAGGCCGAGCACGCCGATGGGGATCGAGCCGATGATCACCATCCAGCCCATCCGCACATCCGGGTCCGAGTGCGGGATCCTCCCGGCCAGTGCCCTGAACCATGTGCCGATGATGCGGGTGATGTCGTTCCAGAAGTAGATCAGGACCGCGGTCTCGGTGCCGAGCTGGACGATCGCGGTGAAGGCTGCACCGGGCTCCTGGCCGGGCTCCAGAAGCTCTCCGGCCACGCGCAGGTGCGCGCTGGAGGAGATGGGGAGGAACTCGGTCAGGCCCTGCACGATGCCCAGGATGATCGCTTCGAGGAAGGACACCGGCACTGCTCCTAATGCTGGGCGCACACGGGATGCGCGAGGGATGGGCGCGGGGTGGCGGCCGGAGCTCCGGAGCCGACGCTCGGTAGCCGACGC
>NZ_JAMBDS010000074.1:0-11897 GCF_025143785.1 Brachybacterium sp. p3-SID1565 | reverse complement strand
CCCCCCCCCCCCCCCCCGCCGTGGTCCTCCGCCCCCGCCCCACCCGACCCCTGGCTAGCATGGCCATCATGGCCTCCGTCACCGCCCGTTACCGTCGGATCGCCGAGGTCCTGGTGCGCAACGGCATGTCGGCCCTCGCCGATCAGATCGGCCTGCGCGAGCACATGACCGGACTGGTGTACCGCCACCTCTCCGGCGACGACTCCGGCCCCGTCCCCGGCCCGATGCGCCTGCGCCGTGCCCTGGAGGACCTGGGGCCGACGTTCGTCAAGCTCGGCCAGATGCTCTCCACCCGCCGCGACCTGCTGCCGCTGGAGTACACCTCGGAGCTGGAGAAGCTGCAGACCAGCACCTCGCCCGTCACGTATGCGCAGATCGCCGAGACGATCCGGCGCGAGCTCGGCGCGGACCCGCACGAGCTGTTCTCGCACTTCGACGAGGTGCCGCTCGCGTCGGCCTCCATCGGCCAGGCCCACCGCGCCCGCTTGCAGGACGGCACCGAGGTGATCGTGAAGGTGCGCAAGCCCGGTGCCGCGGAGATGATCCACTCGGACCTGGACCTGATCCGCTCCCTGGCGGCGCTGGCCTCCCGCGAGTGGTCCCTCGCCCGTGACGCCGACATCGAGTCGGTGGTGGCGGCCTTCGATCGCATGATGCGCCGCGAGCTGGACTACCGCACCGAGGCCGACAACGCGCGCCGCCTGCGCCGCAACCTGGCCGAGGACCGCACGGTGCGGATCCCCCGTGTGTACCGGGAGCTGACCACCTCCGAGGTGCTCACCGAGCAGTTCGTCACCGGGATGGTCATCACCGACACCGCCGCGCTGGACGCCGCCCGCATCAACCGCCGCAAGGTCGCCCACGACGCCACCGAGTCCCTGCTGCGGATGGTGCTGGTGGACGGCTTCTTCCACGCCGACCCGCACCCCGGCAACCTGTTCGTGGAGACCGACGGGACCATCTGGCTGATCGACTTCGGGATGGTCGGCACCCTCTCCCCGCAGGTGCGCGAGCACCTGCTGTGGCTCGCCTTCGCCCTGGGCCGACAGGACGAGGACGGCGCGGTTTCCGCCCTGCTGCAGCTGGCGCCCCCACGCGGCGGGGTGGACCGCAGGCGGCTCTCGCGCGACGTGTCCGAAGTGCTGGACATGCTGACCGAGAAGCCGCTGGGCGAGATCTCCGTCGCCGCCGTCGTGGAGCGCATCACCGCCCTGCTGCGCCGCCACCGCCTGCAGCTGCCCTCGGACGTCTCGGCCCTGCTGCGGATGCTGGTGCTCACCGAGTCCAGCGCCGTCACCCTGGATCCGGGCTTCCAGGTCGCGACGGTGCTCGAGGAGGTGCTGCCGATCGCGATGGGCGAGCTGCTGAGCCCCGAGGCGCTGGCCCGGCGGGCGGGAATGGCGGGCCGCACCGCGCTGCGGCTGGGCACTGATCTGCCCCAGCGGGCACTGCGCCTGCTGGACGACTACGAGAGTCGCGGTGTGGACGTGCACATCGACGCCGCGGACCTCGACAAGGTCATCACCCGCATGGAGAACACTGCTGACCGCCTGATCGTGGGCATGACGATGAGCGCGCTGATGGTGGGGATCTCCACGGTGCTGGCCTCGCAGCCGTCGGCGGGGGGCCGCATGAGGGACCCTCTGCTGATCGGCGCGGGCGGCACCACGGCCCTGATGGGCATGCTGCTGGCCGCCGGCGCCGGCCCCGTGCGCAGCGCCGGAAGATTCGTACGACGGAACCTGCGTGGCAGTTGAGACACCCCGGGCACGCGCGAGTGCCCGGCTCCTGGGTAGTGGGGCGGGCGGCCGACGCGGTGGGCCGCGCTGACGGGCCTCCGCTCACTAGACTCGAGAGCATCATGACGAGCGACGCCGCCCCCGCCCCGCACCCCGCCCCCGACCACGCCGGCACCCCGGACCGCCCAGGCACCCCGGACCGCCCCGGCACCGCCGACCACGACGGCGCCCCCGACCACGACGGCGCCCCCGACTGGACCCGCTTCTACGGGGCCGGGGTCCCTGCCCGCATCGAGGTCCCCGACGAGTCCCTCACCGACATGTGCGAGCGCTCCTGCGCTGAGGCCGGGGACAGGGTCGCCACCGAGTTCTTCGGCGCCACCATGACCTACGCCGAGATGGGGGAGCGGATCAGCCGCGCCGCGGAGGGCCTGCGACGCATAGGCGTGCGCCCCGGCGACCGGGTGGCGATCCTGCTGCCGAACTGCCCGCAGCACCTGATCGCCTTCTACGCGGTGCTGCGGCTGGGCGGCATCGTGTGCGAGCACAATCCTCTCTCCACCGAGCGCGAGCTGGAGGAGGTGTTCGCCGACCACGGCGCCCGCATCGCCATCGCGTTGGACACCGTGGTGCCGAAGCTGCGGGCCGTCCCGTCGGCACCGAAGGTGGTGGCCGTGAACCTGTTGGAGGCATTCCCGCTGGTCAAGCGACTTGCCCTGCGTCTGCCGGTGCCGAAGCTGGCCGCCCAGCGGAAGCAGCTCAGCAGTGGCGAGGCGGGCGACATGACCTGGAAGCAGCTGGTGTCGCATCCCGAGCTGCCCGCCTCCCACCCGCGGCCGACGATCGAGGACCTGGGCGCGATCCAGTACACCTCGGGCACCACCGGTGTGCCCAAGGGCGTGATGCTCTCCCACCGCAACATGTACGCCAATGCGCTGCAGGGCGTGGCCTGGATGCACGGCGCGCGCACGGGCGAGGAGACCAGCTACGCGATGCTGCCGATGTTCCACGCCTTCGGCATGGTGCTGTACGTGACCTTCGGCGTGTACAAGCAGGTCCGCCAGGTGCTGTTCCCCCGCCCCGACGTGGACATGGCGCTGACCGCGATGAAGAAGAGCCCGCCCACCATCTACTGCGCGGTGCCGCCGCTGTACGAGCGCACCGCCCAGGGCGCGAAGGAGAAGGGCATCTCGCTCAAGGGCGTGAAGTGGTGCATCTCCGGTGCCATGACGCTGCCCGACGAGGTGGTGGAGCTGTGGGAGTCCGTCTCCGGCGGCAGGCTGGTCGAGGGCTACGGCCTGACCGAGTGCGCCCCCATCGCCATGGGCAACCCCTTCTCCGAGACCCGCAAGACCGGCACGATCGGCATCCCCTTCCCCTCGACCCTGCGCCGGGTGGTCGACGAGGACGGCGAGGACGTGGGCCCCGGCGAGAGCGGCGAGCTGCTGGTCAAGGGCCCCCAGGTGTTCCAGGGCTACTGGAACAACCCCGAGGCCACCGCCGAGGCGATGACCGAGGACGGCTGGCTGCGCACCGGCGACCTGGTCACGCTCGACGAGGACGGCTTCGCCACCATCGTGGACCGCAAGAAGGAGATCATCATCACCGGCGGCTTCAACGTCTCCCCCAGCGAGGTGGAACGCGTGCTGCGCGACCACCCCGCCATCGAGGAGGCCGCCGTCGTCGGCATCCGCCAGGAGCGGGGCGACGAGAAGGTGGTCGCCGCCGTCATCGCCTCCGGTGAGATCGACGAGGCCGAGGTGCGCGCCTGGGCGAAGGAACGGCTCAGCGCCTACAAGGTGCCGCGCCGGATCGTGGTGGTCGAGGACCTGCCGCGCTCCCTGATCGGCAAGGTGCTGCGCAGCGAGGTGCGGGAGCAGCTCACCGCGGGGAAGTGAGCCCGCAGCTCACCGCGGCTCGGTGAGCACCCGCGCCTGCTGCTGAGCCTTCAGCGCCAGCTCGACGGCCTTGAAGGCGTGATCCTGGGTCATGGCGTTCTCGGTGCGGTTCAGCACGTCCAGGATCAGGTCCCCGAAGAACGGGTAGCCCACCTGGCCGTCGGCCTGGATGCGGTGCTCCCCGTCGCCGTCGACCAGCAGCACCTGGCCGGGGCCGTTGTCGGTGGTGATGTCCACGTACTTGCGCAGCTCGATGTAGCCCTCGGTGCCCAGGATGAAGGTGCGGCCGTCACCCCAGGTGCGCAGACCGTCGGGCGTGAACCAGTCCACCCGCACGTAGCCGGAGGCACCGGAGGACAGGGCGATGTGCGCCTCTCCGAAGTCGTCGAGCTCGGGATGGTCGGGGTGGGCGAAGTTGCCGATCGCGCTGGAGAGGATCTCGGCGTCCTCGGAGCCGGTGAAGGTGAGCATCTGCTCGAAGTTGTGGGAGCCGATGTCGGTGATGATCCCGCCGTACTGGGCGCGGCGGTAGAACCAGTCGGGGCGCGATCCCGGGGCGCCCAGGCGGTGCGGGCCCATCCCCATTACCTGGATCACGCGGCCGATGGCCCCCCGGTCGATCAGCTGGCCGGCCAGGACGGCGGCCTCCACGTGGATCCGCTCGGAGTAGTACACGGCGTACTTCTGCCCGGTGCGGGTGACGGCCTCGCGGGCCGCAGCCAGCTGGTCCAGGGTGGTCAGCGGGGTCTTGTCGGTGAAGTAGTCCTTGCCGGCCTCCATCACCCGGATGCCCAGCGCGGCGCGGTCCGAGGGGATCGCGGCGGCGGCCACCAGGCGCACCTCCTCGTCGGCGAGGACCTGTTCCTCGCTGTCGGCGATCCGGACCTCGGGGAACCGCTCCTGGAAGGCGGCGGCGCGCTCGGGCTGCGGGTCGTACACCCAGCGCAGGGTGCCGCCGGCCCCGATCAGGCCCTCGGTCATGCCCACGATGTGCCCGTGGTCCAGGTGCATCGCGGCGAACACGAACTCGCCGGGCTCCACCACGGGCTTGGGCATAGCGGCGGGGGCGTAGGTGGCTCCGTCGGAGGTGCTCATCGAGGGTCCTTTCGCTCGTGGGTGGCGGCGACAGCGACGCGGCCCATCCCCGACCGGAGCGGACGAGTGGCCTGGGTCACCATGGTGAGTCTCCCGCATCTACCTGCTGGTCGAGCGCGGATGCCGGAGGTTGCCATGCGCGGGCGCGCGGCGGCATGCCCCTGCGTGGGGGACGCTGGGCGTGCCGGAGTCAGAACGGCGGGTCGTCGAAGGCATGAGGTGGAGCCGGGGGAGCTGGTGGAGGGGGCTCGGGCTGCGGGGGAGCTTGGGCCATCGACGCCGGTGGCGGGGCGGGCTCCGATCGCGGGGTGGGTGACGTGCCCTGGGCCCCGTGCGGACTTCTCCAGGTGATCGCCGTGGCCCCGGCGGCGGGGGAGGTCGCCGTCGCCGTCTGCACCACCCAGTGCCCGTGCTCCTTCAGGTAGTTGCAGCGAGCGCACAGGCCCTGCCCGTTGCTGAAGCTGGTGGGCCCTCCACGTGCGTGGGGATCGATGTGGTCCAGATGCCGGATCCTGGCGTTGCACCAGGGGGTGCGGCACGTCTGGTCGCGCCATCGGATCATGCGTGCCAGGCCCACCGGGAACGCTCGGGCGGTGGACTCCATCGCCACCAGTTCACCGCTGACGGGGTGGGTGTACAGGCGGCGGAACACCGCGGTCGCAGCGGCATCGGCGTGCTCGTGCTGCCTCCAGGTGCGGTTGGCGGGGGTGATGAAGCCGGGTGGGCGCCCGCACATGGTGTCGGTGACGATGTGGGCGGGCAGCGCGCCGTATCCCTCGATGCGGGCGAACTCCGCATCGGCCGCGCCGCCCAGCAGGGCCCGGTCGGTGATCACGATCCCGACGTCGTGCCTGGTCCCGGGGGTGCCAGAGGTGCCCCCGGTCACGGCGGCGACGAGCTAATCGGCCTGCAGGGCACCGAACGAGTCCCGGGCGCCGGCCGCGCGGCGGGCCTCCGCCCCGGTGGTGAGGCTCTTCATCACGGCGGCGGCATCCAATGCGCGCAGGGTGGCCGAGATGCGGGCCATGCCGTCACCGAGGGGAACCATCGTCACGTTCCGCTTCCGCGCGGCGCGCTCGGCGCGGGCACGGGAGTCACCCGGATGCAGGGCGTGGCTCATCTCCCGCACCAGCTGCCCGGTGCGACGGGTGCCGAGGCCGTCGAGACGGGTGGGATCCTCCTGGATCCACTGGTCGATCCGGGCGCACGTGGCCGGATCCGCGTTGTCCAGCGCACGGGTGATGGCATGGACGCTGCGTTCAGGCAGGCGCCCCTGGGCCAGCTGTTGGTAGGTGGTGGGCATCTGCGCGACCAGCCTGCGCGCGCATGCCAGTGACATGGAGGACGAGCTGGGGGAGGTGCGGCGGGCCAGGGCCACCTCGTTCGCGGCGGCACGCCCCTGGTCCCGTTCCCTCACATCACGAGCGGCGTCCGCCTCGCGGATGCGGTCCTCGGCCGCCACCTGCCATGTGGCGTCCAGTGCGGCGATCCCCGCGCGCAGCTGCTCGATCCCCGCCAGCACGGCGAGGGCTTCCTGGGGCGAACCGGGCTGCGTATCAGGAACGGGATCGAGCACCGACACGGTGGCGGTGAATGCGGCCAGCGCGCGGGCGATGATCTCACCCACGATATTCCTCACCGCGCCGGAGTCCGGCAGGCGGGAGGCGTGCTCCAGCGCCCGCGCGAGGACGTCACCAGCGGGCAGGCTGTCGCCTGACCTGGTGCTGTCGTCGCCTGGGAGCTGAGGTTTCATGCTCCCATTCTGCGTCGCGGCACCGACAATCGAAAGAACGTTCGACGATTGGGGATAACTCCGCGCCGTCCCGAGCAAAATCAGCCTGACGGGACACAGAATGTGGAAAGGAATGTGGATAACTGGTCATTGTGGAGGAACCTGGGTCACAGCCCTCGCTTGAACCCCATATGGCTCGCCACGTACCCGGCCCGCTCGTAGAACCGATGTGCGGCATCGCGCCTGCGGTCGCACGTCAGCTGCGACAGCACCGCCCCCTGCTCGCGCCCGTACGCATGGGCCCACTCCAGCAGCATGCTGCCGAGTCCCAGATCCCGCACGGACTCCGTCAGCCGCAACGCCTCGATCTGGAGCCGCGAGGCACCGCCCCGCGAGAGACCGGGTATCAGGGACAGCTGCACCGTGCCGACCACGGTCGTCTGCCCCTCGACCACCGTGACCAGCAGCTGGCGGGGGTCCGCGTCGACCTCGCGGAACGCCGCCAGGTACGGGCCGAGCTCGTCGGCCGACTCCCGGCCGCGCCCCAGCGGGTCGTCAGCCAGCAGGGCCACCAGCGCAGGCACGTCGGCCTCGAGAGCCCGACGGATGAGGAAGCGGCGATCGCCGATGGTGAGAGTCTCCATGAGCCGATCATCACCGACCGGTGGCGCCGACGAGCACGGGACGCGCCTCGCAGCCGCGCCTCGCGCATCAGGCTCCGGCGCCGCCAGCCGCGGCGCGAGCAGGCCGGGTTCACTTCAACCATTCGATGGATGCCGCCTGACCAGCGGCTTCCTACGGTGGAGGGATGAATCGTCTGCTCGTCACGTCCTTCGTCTACATGATCCTCGGTCTGGCCTCGGGTGTCTTCTACCGCGAGTACTCCAAGCTCACCGGCACGGTCGGTGAGCAGTCGCAGCTCTCCACGCTCCACACCCACCTGTTGGTGCTGGGCATGTTGGTGTTCCTCGTGGTGCTGGCGCTCGAGGCCACCGTGCGCGTCACCGGGCGCCGCTCGTTCACCGTCTTCTACTGGACCTACAACGTGGGCCTGGTGATCACGGTGGTGATGATGGTGGTGCGGGGCGTTCTCACGCTCGACGGGCCGACCCCGCCGGCACCAGCGCGGCGATCCCGGGGATCGCAGGTCTGGGCCACATGCTGCTGGCCGTGGGCCTGATCGCGCTGTTCGTCGCTCTGAGGGCGGCGGTCGCCGATTCCCAGGAGCGGCCCCGCACGGCAGGTGCGACGCTCGAGGTCGCGCCGCACTGACCCTGTGGCGGGAGAATCCCCCCATGCCCTCCGAAATCGCCCGCCCCGCCTGCCTGCGTGCCGCGACGGAGGGACTGCCCGTTGCACTGTCGCTGCCGATCCACCCCGCGCTGCACGGCTCGCCGCCGGAGCCGACGGCCGAGGAGGCCGCCGCGAGGGCCCGCCCGGTCACAGGGTGATAACGGTAGAGTGAATCCGCACGTCAGATCGGCGGCCCGGCCGGTTCTGCGCCGGGCAGCCTCTCGGACCCGCCTACGACGATGGAGACCACGGTGAACAGCGAATCCCCCTCGAACCTGACCGCCCCCGACCGCAACCTCGCCCTCGAACTGGTGCGCGTGACCGAGGCCGCCGCCATCGCGGGCGGCCGCTGGGTGGGCGCCGGCGACAAGAACAGGGCCGATGGCGCCGCCGTGGATGCCATGCGCTCCTTCATGGACACCGTGCGCATGAACGGCACCGTGGTGATCGGCGAGGGCGAGAAGGACGAGGCGCCCATGCTGTTCAACGGTGAGAAGGTGGGCGACGGCTCCGGCCCCGACGTCGACGTCGCGGTGGACCCGATCGACGGCACCCGCCTGACCGCGATGGGTTACGACAATGCGCTGGCCGTGTTCGCGGTCGCCGAGCGCGGCAGCATGTACGACCCCTCGGCCGTGTTCTACATGGACAAGATGGTGGTGGGCCCCGAGGCCGCGGACTTCGTGGACCTGCGCCTGCCGGTCAAGCAGAACATCAACCTGGTCGCCAAGGCCCTCGGCAAGCCGGTCGAGCAGGTCACCGTGTGTGTTCTGGAGCGCCCCCGCCACGAGAAGCTGGTCGAGGAGATCCGCACCGCCGGAGCTCGCGTCAAGTTCATCATGGACGGCGACGTGGCCGGTGCGATCGCCGCCGCCCGCGGCACCGGCGTGGACATGCTGCTGGGCGCCGGCGGCACCCCCGAGGGCATCGTCGCCGCCTGCGCCATCAAGGCCACCGGCGGGATGATCCAGGGCCGCCTGGCCCCCAAGGATGACGAGGAGAAGCAGAAGGCCATCGACGCCGGCCACGACCTGGACCGCGTGCTCACCACCGATGACCTGGTCACCACCGACAACTGCTACTTCGCCGCCACCGGCATCACCCACGGCGACCTGCTGCGCGGCGTTCGCTACGACAAGGACTACGTGCACACCCATTCGATCGTCATGCGCGCCACCTCGGGCACCGTGCGGTTCGTGGACGCCGAGCACCGCGTGGAGAAGTGGGACCGCTGGCTGAAGGGGTGAGGTCCTTCCCTCAGCACGCGCCCCGCGGGACCTTGGTCCCGGCAGGGGCGCGTCCTGCTTTCCATGTGACCTAGAGCAAGCGGTTGTCCCTGTGACTGCCGCCGCACCAGCAGTCACGTCGACCAGAACGCTCATATCCTGCCGCCATGCCCTATGAAGAGCCGTTGCGGGTGGCAGTGGACCTGGTGATCCTCACCCTGCGCGACCGCCAACTCAGCGTGCTGCTGGTGCAGCGCGACGAGGAGCCGCATCGCGGTCGCTGGGCGCTGCCCGGCGGTTTCGTGACCGCCCAGGAGGATCTGGAGGAGGCCGCCCAGCGGGTGCTGGCCGACGAGGCCTCACTGGGTTCGCAGACCGTCTACCTCGAGCAGGTGCGCACCTTCGGCAAGCCCGACCGCGACCCCCGCGGCCGCGTCGTCTCCGTGGCCTTCATGGCGCTCGGTGCGAATCTCCCGGAGCCGCAGCGGGGCGAGGCGGTGGCCGATGCCCGCTGGTGGGCAGTGAAGGACCTCGGCGAGATCCAGCTGGCCTTCGACCACGCCACCGTGCTCGAGGCCGCTATCGATCGCGCCCGCTCCAAGCTCGAGTACACCACCCTCGCGGTCACCTTCCTGGAGCCGGAGTTCACCATCTCCCAGCTGCGCGGGGTCTACGAGGACGTGTGGGGGGTGACCCTGGACGCCGGCAACTTCCACCGCAAGGCCACCCGCAGCCCGGGCTTCATCGAGGAGGTGGGCACCCGCGCCCACCTCACCGGTGGTCGCCCTGCGCGCCTGTACCGCGCCGGCGACGGCACCTCCCTGAACCCGCCGCTGATGCGCCAGGGTTGACCTCCGATGCTGCAGGGCTGCGTGCCGGACGGCCCTGGGCCGGTAGCCCTCGTCGTGACAGGATCGACCTGTGACCACCGACGACGCTCGCACCGCTCCCGACACGCCCGCCGCTGCCGATCCGGACGCACCCGCTCCCGACGGCACCGCGCACCCCGACCCGGCCAAGGCCAGGATCGCCGAGTCCTACCGGGCTCGTCGTGAGGACGTGCTGGCCGTGGCTCGCGCCATCCACGCCGATCCGGAGATCGCCTTCGAGGAGCACCGGGCCCACGATCGCTGCTGCGAACTGCTGGAGGGTGCCGGCTTCACCGTCGAACGGGGCATCGCCGGGCTGCCCACCGCCTTCCGCGCCACCCTGGGCAGCGGCTCCCTGGTGGCCTCGCTGTGCGTGGAGTACGACGCCCTGCCCGAGATCGGTCACGGCTGCGGGCACAACATCATCGCCGGCGCCTCCCTCGGCGCCGCGCTCGCCCTGGCCGAGGCGGTCCCCGAACTGGACCTCACCCTGCAGGTCATCGGCACCCCGGCCGAGGAGCACGGCGGCGGCAAGCAGCTGCTGATCGAGCGCGGTGCCTTCGAGGGCGTGCACCTGTCGCTGATGACCCACGCCATGGGCCACACCGACACCTACGACCCCCTGGGCTCCACCAGCCAGGCCGTGGGCCGCTGGCGCGCCACCTACACCGGTCGCGGAGCCCACGCGGCCGCCAACCCGTCCGACGGCCTCAACGCCAACGACGCCGCCGTGATCGCGCAGGTCGCCGCGGGCCTGCTGCGGCAGCAGGTGGCCGATGGGCAGCGCCTGGCGCTGGTGCCCCAGCAGTCCGGCGTCACCAACATCATCCCCGAGAGGGCCGAGGTCGACCTCGAGTGCCGGGCGCTGACCATGGAGCAGTTCACCTCCCTGCGGGACCGCCTCTTCGACTGCCTGCGCGCCGGGGCCGTCGCCACCGGCTGTGAGCTCGACATCACCGCCACCGAACCGGTCTACGAGCCGCTGCTGCAGGACGATGTGCTGGCCACTGCCTGGAACGAGGGAATGGAGGTGCTGGGCCGCCCGCTGGCCGGCAGCCTCGGGGTGATGGCCGGCTCCACCGACATGGGCAACGTGTCCCAGCGGGTGCCCTCCCTGCACCCCTTCGTGGGCATCACCGGGGTGACGGCCCCCCTGCACACCCGCGACTTCGCCGCCGCGGCCGCGACCGACGAGGCCTACCGCCTCATGCACGACGCGGCCCTCGCGATGGCCTGGGCGATCCAGGACGTCGCCGCGACTGCCGAGCGCCGGGCACAGGTGCTGGCCACCGCGCAGGAGCTGGCGGAGCGCACGGCCTCGAACGCCCCGAGCGCCCCGATCACCCGGAGCGCCTCGGGTGCCTCACGGGGCGAGCAGGAAGCGTGAGACCAGCCCGCCCCGCGGTGCGGCGCCGGGCGCTGCTCCTCGGCCTGGGGGTCGCACTGCCGCCGCTGCTCGTCTCCTGCGCCGAGGAGGAGCCGGAGCCCGTCGGCCCCGCACCGATCACCGAGGTGGGGGCGGAGGCCGTGTCCCCGTCCGGGGCGTACGTGGCGGTGATCGACGTGGCCGGGGACTCCGTGGGCGTACTGCTGCGGGATGCCGCCGGCGAGGACCTCTGGGCCGACGCCTACGGGTACACGCTCAAGGCCCCTCCCGCGCTGCTGTGGGAGGCCGAGCAGGACGTGCTGTGGGTCGTCACCGAGAACGGGGCAGTGCGCGAGCACGTGCGCATCGCCCCCACCGAGAGCGGCGGTTGGGCCCAGGAGGCGGGCGCTGAGCCGCCCGAGGAGATCACCCGCCGGCTCTAGGGCCGGAGTCACCGCACTGCAGGGCAAAGGTCCCCGTTCCGGGCTGCTCGAGGGGGCTACTGTCGAGTCATCAGCACCATGACGGTGCTCGACCCTCGCTCCCTTCCCCCCGGATGCTGACCCCCATGTCCCCACGCGTCCTGGTGGACAGCCAGGGCTGACGGACCTGCCGCGCGAGGACGCGCGGCGACAGGCGCCGAGGACGCAGGGGAGAGCGGACTCGGCCGGAGGGGGGG